>JBDSBP010000155.1:0-4362 GCA_039921525.1 Chitinophagaceae bacterium
AGATGATTACTGGTATCATACCACTAACCAGGTAAATTCCTGGAAAAACACTATTCTGCCTAAAGACTTTATAAAACTGAGAGATATAACTTTTAGTTACCGGTTGCCCGAAGCCTGGGCTGGTAAAATAAACGCTTCAGCGATTACCCTGTCTGCTATTGGTAGAAATTTTTTAGTATGGGTGCCTAAGGAAAATACATTTATAGATCCGGAAGTTACTAATCTGGGAAATGATTTAGTGGGTGAATTTGGAGAACAGGCTGGTTCTGCCACGTCGAAATCATATGGCGTGTCATTGAAAATTAGTTTCTAATTAAAAATTTTCAAAGATGTTGAAGAAAAAAATAATAATAATTTCGTTAGGTATTGCTGCGATAGGATTAACATCCTGTAAAAAACAGCTTGATATTAATGTTGATCCTAGCAATCCAAGTTTAGGTCAATTAACACCTAAATTGGTATTTCCCGCAGCAGTAGGTTCTTCCGCGGGGAGGATAGGTGGAGACCTGGGTATACTAGGTGGAATATGGGCGCAATATTATACACAGGGAACAACTTCCAATCAGTATAAAGACGTAGATGCCTACAACCTTACCAAGGGGTATGGTTCAACCAATTCAGGTGTTGCCTGGGTAGAACTTTATTCCGGGGCTTTGAACGATTTGAACTTTGTTATCACGAAAGCGGCTGTTTCAAAAGACTGGAATTATTATTTAATAGGTACCGTAATGAAGGCCTACACCATGCAGGTGTTAGTTGATCTTTATGATCAGGTTCCTTATACCGAAGCTTTCAAAGGGGCAGACAATCTGCAGCCAAAATTTGATGATGGATATACTGTTTACAAAGGCTTACTGGCAGAATTGGATTCGGCGTTAAATAAAGACTTTACGGCAAGTACAAATACCAGCCCGGGAGTTACTGATTTTATATTCCCGTTAAGTGAATCAACCTGGTCAATTACACCCTGGAGAAAGTTCGCAAACACGTTGAAATTAAAGCTGTACTTGCGAATGACATATGCTAAGCCAACAGATGCAGATGCAGGAATAAAGGCTTTGTATACGAGCGGTGCCCAGTTTTTAGATGTAGACGCTTCAATGAATGTTTTTGAGGACGCACCTGATAAAAGAAACCCACTGTATACCTATAATTTCGTGGAGATTGGCACAGACGGCAACCTCAGGGCAAGCAGAACTTTTTTAACATGGCTTCAAAATAATACCGATCCAAGAATTGATAATTATTTCTCAACCACTTCCGGTTCCACAACAAGCTATACAGGTATCAATCAGGGCGATTATTCGAATCCTGACGTTGCTTTAAACAGCGCATCAAAACCAAAAGTGAGCCCCACTGATCCGGTAGATTTTATTTCGGTGGCAGAATCGCATTTTTTACAGGCAGAAGCTTTGGAAAGATATTACGCGGGAGCAGGGGCTAAAACCCAATATGATGCCGCCGTAACAGCCTCATTTGCCAGGTACAATGACAATGCTGCACCGTTCCTGGCAATAGGTGGGAAATATGCCTATTTATCAGCCGGCACATTTGAACAGAAGTTGGAGCAAATTATTGTGCAGAAATGGGCCAGTATGCCAAACACGCATCCGCTGGAAGCATTTTTTGAAAAGAACCGGACAACCTATCCAAAAACAAGTACCGTTTACTCAGATAATGCTACTTATATACCCGGGCAATTTGTTTATGCAAAGAATGGGGTAACTAATGGGCTTTTTCCAAAGAGATTAATATTCCCGGACCTTGAAACAAGTAAGAATGCCAATGCTCCGGCAGATCAGCCTGTAACAAAGAAAATTTGGTGGGACGTGCGTTAAAACAATTCAACTTAAACTTGATTAATTATGAGATTTTTAATATATGCTTTACTAACGTTTTTGTTATTTCCTTTTGTAAGCTGTAATAAAGAAGATGACATTATCCAAAATGACACCCAGGTTGGAATTTCAAAAATTGTTTATTTTCCAACTATCGCCATAAAAGGTGAACGCTTCATTATCCTGAAGCAGGGTGATACGTATAAGGATGCAGGTGCAACGGCATTGCTGAACGGTCAACCAACTGCTTTTACAGTTGCTACTGTAAATACAGCAACCCCCGGAGTATATGAACTTACCTATTTAGCCGCAAATCCCCAAGGTTACACTGCTTCGGATTGGAGAACCGTAATTGTTATTGGAAATGATGTAACTGCAAATAATTTTAGCGGCACATATCAGAGAGCAGCTACGGGCGTAAGTAGCAAATGGACAAAAACAGCTAATGGGATTTATGAAGTAGACAATCCTGGTGGCGCCGCTACCGGAGTGGGGTATAAAGTCGTGGTGGTAAATTTCCAGGGAAATAAAATAAAAATCCCCAAGCAGATAGCTTCTGACCCAACCGGGGCTCCCGGCATTGTATCCTCAACAACAGAAACGTATAATGCAGCAGCTACGCCAATTTCCTATTCATGGATTTTCTTAGCCGCAGGTTATGGTACAGGATCAAGAACTTTTGCAAAACAATAAAATAAAACTTATGAAGTTCGTTTATAAAACATATTTTTTTTCTATTATATCGCTCATCCTTATTTTCTCTGCCTGTTCAAAAAAGCCTGATGTAGAATACACTGCAACCTATAAAATGGCGGGTGAATGGTATACCAGATATTTTGAAACCGGAACTACTGCCCCGGTTGATCCAGGCTACAGAAAAATTACAACGTATAACACATCGGATCCGGCTTCAAATCAGATATGGGTGGCCGATACACTTTTTTGGCCTTTTAGATCAAAATTGGATGTAGACTATCCAAATATGGCATTTAAAGCCTTGGCAACAACCCCTAACTTAAGTTTGGCTGGTAAAACCGTTAAAGTTTATGAGGGTAAAGTGCTTGCAAGACAGGGTCATTCAAAGTCAGGTAATATTGTGGATAGTATATACCTAAAAGTTGAATTTTCTGATGATCCCGGAACTGTATATGAAATAAGAGGTCACCAAAGAACCGGATTTTTTGAAGATGAATATTAATGAAATAATTATATTTAGTTCTTGAAAGGTGTTTTAGTGAGGGCAGTTATACTATTTGCGTAAGATGAGATTCGACGGACTTGCCAGATAAGCACAATGAATTTACGGCCAATTTTTTTTATATTGACACAGGTAATATTGTGCTCAAAGGCAGCGTAATGAAAGCTCGGGTAAATCGGTGGCTCTGCCTGTTAACCTGCTTCAAAAATTAACGAATAATACCTCTGCCAATTAAAGAGACCGCCGCTTTTATGGGCGGTTTATTAAGTAATCAAAGATATTAATGCCTTCTGTACAACAAAACAGAACGCTTTTAAAATTGATTGCCAGTTAATTTCTGTTCCAATCAGTAAATCAAGAGATGTGTATCTTGGCTAACATCTGTTTGGATAAGAATTCAACCCTTCGCCGGCCGTTATAAAAACATTTCGTCATCATTAAAAAAATTTCCTAACAATTAACTAACACACATGAGAAAAAATCTACTTCTTTTCCAGATGTTCCTGCTCTTTTCTGTTATGGCGCTGGCTCAATCACGCGTTATTACAGGACAGGTAAAAGATGAAAAAGGGAATATTATTCCCTTCGCTTCGGTGGGCATCAAAAATCCGGTTACCGGTACAATCAGTTCCGGCGTATCTGCAGATGCGAACGGAAATTTTAAGATCGACGTAGGATCCAATAAATTTTTAGTGGTTAGCTCAACCGGTTTTAAAGAAAAGGATATTGCTGTTCCTCAAACAGGCAGCACAATAGACATCCAGCTGGGTAATACAGCCCAGGTAATTGAAGAGGTTGTGGTAACAGCCCTTGGTATTCGTAAAAACAGGAACCAGTTGGGTTATGCTGCCCAACAGATCAGTGGGGAAGATTTAAGCCAGTCGCGCGGAAGTAATTTCGCCAGCGGATTGTCGGGTAAAATTTCCGGGGTTGAAATAAGACAGGGGAACGGGATGGGGGCTTCCACCAACGTGGTTATCAGAGGTAACAAATCATTGCTTGGGAACAACCAGGCACTCTTCGTAATTGACGGTGTACCGGTAGATAACTCAAATACCACCAATGCAGCCACGGCAACGGGTCGCGTTAATGACGTTAACCTCCGGCCTGTAGGCGGATATGATTATGGAAATGCAGCGGCAGATATTAACCCGGACGATATTGAATCTGTAACGGTTCTAAAAGGTGCTGCTGCTAGCGCCTTATACGGTTCACGGGCAGCTAACGGCGTGGTAATGATTACCAGTAAAAAAGGAAAAAAAGGCCTGGGAATCACCGTCAATTCTGGTGTTACATTCAGTTCGATAGATAAAACAACATTTCCTA
>JBDSBP010000156.1:0-36904 GCA_039921525.1 Chitinophagaceae bacterium
ATTCTCCGCTGGCCAAACCCCTGGTAAATAATGACGGCTCTCATGGTCCATGGGCACGAGGGGGAACGGTATCTATCCCTGTTGCCGGACTTTATCCCATTGCTATTACCTATTTTGAAGAATGGAACTCTCAAACCATGGACATGTTTTGGACCGGACCCGGATTTGCAAGGTCTATCGTTCCTGATTCCGTATTTTTAGACACCAATATAGCCGGTCCGGATAACCTGGCTCCCAGCATTCCCAAGAATCTAAAAATGGTAGGTGCGGGCGCTTCATTTGTTGATGTAGACTGGGATAATTCAGCAGATAATGTTGGGGTAACGGGATACGATGTTTATGTGGACAATGTAAAAAAATACACCAGCGCTATTTCCAACGCAACCATTAATTATCTTTCTCCTGGTTCAACGCACGCCATTAAAGTTAAAGCGGTTGACTCGGCCGGCAATGCCTCTGCTTTCAGCAGTGAGATCACTGTTAAAACGAGCGATACCACGGTGAGCGGATTGAAATATCGTTTTTATCAAGGCACCTGGGGCAAACTTCCGAATTACGATACCCTTACACCTGTTAAATCGGGCACTACACCGAATGTTGACATTAATATACGCCCGGCTGGTATAGATGATGACTTTGCCTTCATATGGCAGGGTCACATCCATATTACAACACCGGGGACTTACACCTTTGAGACTATTTCAGATGACGGAAGTAAGCTATATTTCAATACCTTTTATTCTGCCGGGGCCATTGCGCTGATAAACAGCGACGGCTTGCATGCCAACCAGTCGATTACCGGGGAGGTAAAAATACCTGCTGCCGGGTATTACCCGATCTCTATTACCTATTTTGACAGAAATGGCGGAGAGATTATGGAGGTTTACTGGACCGGGCCAGGTATCACAAGGCAGAAAATACCAAGTTCTGCATTTATTGAAACAGCTTCTGTTAATAGCCCGCTCCCAACAGTTCCAGCCAATTTAAGATCACTTAATACAGGGAATACTTTTGTAGAGCTGGACTGGGATAATTCAACATCAAATAGTGGAATAACAGCATATGACATGTATGTGAATGGTGCAAAAAAGTATACATCTGTTGAATCGGGCATCACTGCGGATAGTTTACTGCCTAACACAAAATACACTTTTACCGTTAAGGCAATTGATGCACTTAACAATGTGTCTGCCGCCAGCAATGAAGTTACCGTAACCACCCAGGACAGGTCAAATGGCCTTAAATACCGGTATTACGAAGGAGACTGGAACGTACTTCCCAATTTTAATACCCTTACACCGTTGAAATCGGGTACAAGCGCAAACGTGGATATTGTTACCCCAAGAAGCAAGAATGACACATTTGGCTTTGTTTGGGAAGGTTATATCAATATTCCAAGAGCCGGAACGTACACCTTTGAAACGATGTCGGATGATGGAAGCAAGCTTTATTTTAATTCCTTTTATTCCCCTGGTGACACTGCGCTTATAAATAGTGATGGGTCTCATGCATTTCAATCAGTGGCTGCCAGTATTGCGATACCTGCGCCCGGCTTGTATCCAATTGCCATTACTTATTTTGATAAATATTACGATGAAGCAATGCAGGTTTATTGGACCGGGCCGGAAATACCAAGGCAGCTTATTCCGAATTCTGCGTTTACCAGTCCGGAAGCGGATGTTACTTCCCCTGCAGCTCCTGCTAATTTGAAAGCATTGTATAAGAGCAGAACTTATGTAAACCTCGATTGGGATAATGCTTTAGATAATGTTGGTATTGCCAGCTATGATATTTATGTGAATGGCGTGAAAAAGTATACCACGCACGAGTCGGCAATAACAGCAGATAAGCTTTTGTCTAATACTCCTTACACATTCACCGTTAAAGCAATAGACTTCGGCGGAAATACTTCCGAAGCAAGTGCGCCCGTTTCCTCCACTACTACTACCACAGTAACGGGACTCAACTACAGGTATTATGAAGGCAATTGGGATTCTCTTCCCAACTTTAATGCGCTTACACCGGTTAAATCAGGTGCATCATCCAACATTGATATCAGTGTAAGAACACCGGGAGTTAATGATTATTTCGCATTTGTTTGGGAAGGGTATTTTAATTTTCAATCTACCGGTAATTACACGTTCGAACTTATATCGGACGATGGAAGCAAGTTATATTTTAACTCATTTTACTCACCCATGGCAACACCCGTCATAAATAATGATGGTTTACACGGAGTAACTTCCGTTTCGGCAACTGTTAATATTACGGCTACGGGTTTATACCCGATGTCTGCAGTGTTCTTCGAAAAGTATGGCGGGGAAGTGATGGAATTATATTTATCCGGTCCTGGAATTCCTAGACAACGCATACCGAATGCGGCTTTCATCAATTTAAATCCGGCAACTCCAACCCGAAATGAGTCTGTAGGTTCATTAAACACAGCAAGCGCCACAATAGACGTATCAGGTGAAACCGCTGGCGTAAAAGTGCTGAAAGCTTATCCAAACCCGGTTTCTGAATGGCTGAATGTTGACTTTTATGTAGAAATACCAAAAAGCGATATCGGAGTAGATGTCGTGGATATAAATGGCAAAATGGTCTTTAGTAATAGTTTCAAAGGGCTGCTTTCAGGAAATAATACCCTGAAAATGAACGTGGGCAATAGCAAATTTGCGCCCGGCGTTTACTTCGTGAAGGTTAATGTAAACGGAATACCTTCTAAAGTTATAAAACTGGTGAAATCCAGGAAATAAGAACCAGATTGATTTTCAAATCCGGGAATAATACATTCCCGGATTTTTTTTGCCCGTTAACTTTAAAAGGAGGGGTGTTTATTTATCATAGGTACGCATTTGAAAGGGAAAATGGCCGTAATAGTATAGCCATTACCTTTACCGGGAACATTTTTAAAATATTTACCCAAGGCTTACGTTTGTGCTACTACAAACATCATTGCTAAAAGGCGTTAACCTTGTTGCGGCATAAATTTTAATTTTTTTGATGAGAGATCTATTTAACTATCGATATGTGCTGGATAGGAACCGGTATCCCTGGATTGATTATGCAAAAGGAATTTGCATAATCCTGGTTTGTTACCGTCATAGTTTTGAGGGGTTAATCAACGCAAATTTTCCTACCGGAAATTATCCTGTTTTGGAATTGGTAAATTCTTCCCTTGTTACGTTCAGGATGGCCTTATTTTTTATTATTTCAGGGATGTTTATTTCCAACACGCTCTCGAAAAAAAGCTATGCGGTATATTTTGTGGATCGTTTTAAGGTGATTATATATCCCTTACTGGTATGGGGATCTATACAGATAACGCTTCAATTGGTGTTTAAAAACTATACCAACGCAAAAAGAGATCCATTGGATTATCTCAACCTGTTACTAATGCCGCGTAAGATTGAGCAATTCTGGTACCTGAATACATTATTTATGGTCGGAATTTTATACGCTTTCCTGAAATCAGTTTTACGATTCAGGATGTGGCAATTGATGGCTTCTGCCTTCGTTCTTTATGGCCTGGGATTTTTATATTATCACACAAATGCCAATATGCGGTACGAAACCCTGGCTTACAGTTTTATTCCGGACCTGTTACATTATTATATTTTCTTCTTTATCGGAGATGCTATTGCTCCACTTATATTCAATAAAAACAATATAAAATATTTTAATTCCCTTAAAATATTGATCCCAGTTTTTTTGGTCTTTTTGCTGACACATTATTATTATACCATCGAAAATGAATACTATCAGAAAGGCTATTACGTAGAATTCTACATGCCTTTATCCTTCCTGGTAATAGCTTTAAGCGGATGCGCACTTACTATCCAGGTTTCATTCATCCTGCAACGATTTAAATGGTTGCAGTTTCTCAGAGTTATTGGGTATCATTCCCTGTATATTTACCTGATGCATGTAATCTTTACAGGCTCCACTCGAGTGTCGGCTACTAAATTGCTGCATATTACCAATATACCGTTTTTACTGCTTTTTAGTGTATTAATGGGAGTAATGCTTCCGATAATCATTTATAATATCCTGGTTCGAAATGGCATGTGGTGGCTTTACAGCCTTCAAAAGCCAATCGAAAAACAAAGTTTGTCCTGAAAATTATTTTAACATGAGATCATTCTAATGAATCTCACTTATTTGAATACTTTAAATGCCCGATGGAACATAAGTTTATAAAAAACCGTGATATCGTATTGTTCAGTTTTCAACCATGGGATACTGACATAGGCTGTAATTTTAAAGACATCGCGAAAGAGTTATCAAAATTCAACCGGGTATTGTATGTAAACCGTGCACTGGACAGGATATCACTCATAAAAAACAAAAGCAATCCGCAGGTTCAGCGCCGCCTGGCAAGCATCAGGCACGGCATTGATGAGTTTGTAGAAGTACAACCACAATTATGGGTTCAAAATCCCAGGACCATTCTTGAATCGATAAACTGGATACCTTTTCCAGGCATACATGATCGATTGAATAAAATAAATAATGTACGCTTAGCACGACAAATAAATAAAGCTATCCGGCATTTAAAATTCTCAGAAGTTATTCTCATAAATGACAATGATTTTATAAGGGGACGTTACCTGAAACAAATGATTCAATGCGCAGACTATATCTTCTATAAACGTGATTATATGCTTGGCGTAAGCTATTTTCAGCGCCATGGTCCGCGTTTGGAACCAATTGTGTTAAAAGAGGCGAACCTGGTAGTTACAAATTCTGCTTACCTGCAGAAACTGGCAAACAGATATAATCCGAACAGTTTCGACATAGGCCAGGGATGTGATTTAGAAAATTACCAGGTGGTAACTGATGATGTGCCGGAAGATATAAAAGGTATTAAACAGCCCATTATTGGTTTTACGGGTTTTATCAGTTCCTGGCGAATTGATAGTGAAATAATATTATACATATCCGACAAACTTCCGGCATGTAGTATAGTGCTCATAGGGCCAGTTGATGAATTATTCCGTGTTCAGGAAATGGACCATCGAAAGAATATTCACTTCCTGGGCTATAAGCCGTCAGAATTATTACCCGCTTATACCCGGCATTTTGACGTATGCATTAATCCGCAGGTCTTAAATGAAATAACCAGGGGAAATTACCCGCGAAAAATAGATGAATACCTTGCTATGGGCAAACCTGTAGTGGTAACGAAAACAGAGGCCATGGAGTTATTTGAACACTATATATGGCTTTGTAAAACCAAAATGGATTTTGTTGAAACAATCTCGGGCATTCTTAAAGAGCCCGGAAAATATATGTCTGATGACGAAAAAAAAAGGAGGATAGCTTTTGCGTTAACACATACGTGGGCCAATAGTGTTGGTAGACTTGGAGATGCTTATTATGACACCAAAAGTAACGCCATTGAAAATACAGCGTTACCATCCATAAAAAAAAATAGAAGCTGGCTGCATGTAGCAACAATTTATTTGTTGATCGCCTATTTTCTATTTATTTATCTTAAATTCTTATTTGACTAATAAGAATGGCAAAGTTAACGAAGTCAACTATTTTTTCTTCCCTATCAGAATGGGTAACATACCATTTTTATGAGAGGAAACCTAGTACGCTTTTAGGAATTGCATTATTAGTAGTGTGGGGTTTATTCATAGCATACATTACGTATGGAATAAATCCAATAACGGCTGTTTTATCATTAGTTGTGATCGGTGTTTTTATTTTACGCATCTGTCTTCGCTACCCATTATCTGGATTGTATTTCACTTCGTTGTTCTCTGCTTTCTTTGCATTGCCCGGAAGATTTTTTAGCATGCAATCGCCCATAGGCATCCTGGTTGAGGTATTTACCTATGTTTTATGGGTTGCAGTTTTACGAAAATCTGTACAGCTTCAAACCGATAACTCAAAATTCTGGAACAACAAGGTAACGGTTATGCAATTCATTATTGTGTTGTATTACTTACTGGAGCTAGCCAATCCCGCCATGCACAGCACCATAGGCTGGTTATTTTTCTTTCGTAAACAGATCAGTTATCTCTTGCTATATTTTATCGCGTTTTGTGTTCTTGATTCTTTTGATAAAATCAAATTCTATTTAAAGTTTTGGGTGGCTTTTGCTTTGGTGATTGCACTTTATGGCATCAAACAACAATGGCTTGGCTTTGCAGATTTTGAGAAGACTTGGTTGCAAAGTGATCCTGTGTTAATAAAGTTGTATTTCCAGGCCGGGTTTTTACGCAAATTTTCTATCCTTACCGACCCCGCCGCTTTTGGCACCCTTTGTTCATGTTTTGGATTATTCACACTGGTATTTGCCCTGAGGATTCAACAAACACGAATTAAATTCCTTATGTACCTGGCTACGTTTGTTTTATTCCTTGCCACTACTTACTCTGGCACACGTACCAGCATATTGATGATTGGAGCCGGAATAACTGCATATTCCATAATAACCATTAATGAAAAAAGAACTTACCGCTTAATTGTTATCGCAGCTGTAACTTTTTTTGTCCTGATGCTAACACCCTTCAATGATTCACCAGTTTTAAATCGCGTAAAAACAATATTCAAGGGATCCAGGGAGGCCTCCATTTCCATTCGAAGTAACAACCGCCATAAAATACAACCTTATATATGGTCACATCCTTTCGGGGGTGGAATAAATACAAGCAGCGTAGAAGGGCAGTTGTATAACAAGGATCATCCGCTTGCCGGATTTCCACCGGACAGCGGTTATATGAAAATTCTACTGGAACAGGGATGGACTGGTTTTGCCTTACACCTTCTGTTATATTTTGTTATATTGAAATATGGTATTGATGGTTTTTACCAGGCAAGAAAACCGGTTATTAAAACCATTTATATAGCATTAACGAGCCTACTTTTTTCTTTAATAGTAGGTCAATACTCCCAAATCTCTATTTCACAATACCCGATAATATTATTCTACTATTCTGCGTTAGCTGTTTTAATTAAATTAAAGGATTACGATACCCCGGAACTCGTGGAAATTTAAAAGATCATCTGTAAGTTATTTATTTTAACCTTTGCCGTTAATAAATAAGCACCTGAATAATGAATAAAAAAAATGAAGTCCAAAAAAATATACCTCTTTTTTCAGGTATTATTTTTTTAGTGGCAGTTGTAGCATTACTGGAATATGTAACACTTCATAAAACCAATGGAGTTTTCTGCTACCCACTGGATGATACTTTTATTCATATGGCTGTAGCTAAAAATATGGCCATACATGGGAATTGGGGTATTACGGCAAGCGAATGGGTATCCACTTCGTCTTCGCCTTTCTTCACCGGCTTACTCAGTTTGCTGTTTAAATTATTTGGGGTAAGTGTTTATTTCCCTTTTATACTGGGAATAGCAGGCGCGGTTTTAATGATAGTATCTATGCAACGTGAGTTAAACAGGTACTCTTCTCTTTCTGTTGCTGCAAAAATAGCATGCATTATCATAACCCTGTTCCTGGGTGCCATTCCTTCCCTGGCAGCACTGGGAATGGAACATACATTCCAGATTGCTTTTACACTATTTTTTGTTCATAGCTGCGCTTCCGTTTTTACGGATGATAAGATCCGCTACAAACAGGTGGGCATGGCGGCACTTTGGGGAGCGCTAATGGTTTTTACCAGGTACGAAAATGCATTTGTTGTTGTTGCCGTCTGTGGCTTGCTTTTTTTACACAAGAGTTTTAAAGCGGCTTTGATCATAGGCATAGTAAGCGCTTTACCCATTATTTTGTTTGGCGTTTACGCGGTTTCAAATGGTGGATTATTCATCCCTAATTCAATACAAATTAAGGTTAGAGACAATTACAAACAATTGTTAAACGGGGGAATAGCCATGCTGGAAGTAGCCGCCAGCATTAGCGGCTTACTGGTAATTTCCATTTATGTATTACTAAAAAAACTACGCAGACAACAGATTGACCGTACCTTCCAGGTACTTTCTATATTTGTATTGAGTGGTTTAATGCATTCCGTATTCGGTGGTTTTGGGTGGTTCTACCGGTATGAGGCCTACCTGATTGTATTGGGATCCTTTCATTTATTGATATTGTTATTTGAATGGTATACGTTCAGGAGTTTTGAAAATAACAAACAGTACCTGCTTTATATCGCCGTTGCCTTACTCTTTACATTTAACCTGCCCTTACGGGGTGTGAATGCCCTGCGCAATTTTGTACGCTCCACATATAATATTTACGAGCAACAATACCAGATGGGTGTTTTCATGAAAAAATATTACGACAGGCAAACTATTGCCGCAAATGATATCGGAGCGATGAGTTTCATGACCGATATGGATATCATTGATCTTTGGGGATTAGGCAATAATGAAGTAACCATTGCCCGTAAAGGCGGCTATTGGAATTCTTCCTTTCTCCAGTTGCTGGTCACCCGTAAAAAAGCTTCGATAGCCGTAATTTATGAATCGTGGTTCAACAAAGAGTTAACCGGTAACTGGAAAAAGATAGGCACCTGGGAGGTCTCTTACAGTTTTATGCTGGGTGATACCAAGGTTAGCTTTTATGTGATTGACCCTAAAGCAAGCGCTACCATATCACAGCTTAAAACTGATCTCATAGCATTTACATCGGAATTGCCGAAAGATATTAAGGTGGTGATGGAGGAATAATTACGAATTAAAAATTACGAATTACGAATGATGTTGTTAAACTGTTACCCCCCTAATTCGCAATTAATTCGTCAGCAACTGCTCGCAAGCCGTCGCCAATTTTGCCAGGTCTCCCTCCCGGCAATCGATATAACTGTGAATTCCCATAATTGGCGGAAGCGCAGGATCATTATTTAAATAAATTGTTTGAATAACAGATGTTCTGTTATTGTATTCTTTTAATTTTGCGCATTGAAATTCATCCCAGCAAACCATAGAGTTGCTATAATTTGGCGACATAAAAATAAGCACTTTGACCGCCTTACTGATGGCATCAGAAATCTCTCTCAGCCACAATCCACCCGGAGGTATGCTGTTCTTATCGTAAAAAATATTTAATCCGGGTTTGATTTTTAATAATTCCTCTACAAAATGCTGAATTAAATTTCCTTCTTTATGGGCATAACTGATAAAGTAATCGATGTGTGTATTTTTACTATCTACCGCGGCTGGCTGACTGGCCGGCGCGATGGGTTCAATCATGTCTTCCTGCATCATGGCTCCCCTGGAGACACTTTTTTTGGTACGGGTACCCTTCGATGGGGGCGAATCTGTATTCGAAACCGATGGAGGCGATTTTGGTAAGAGCTGATTCCCGGCAAGGGCAAATAAAGCTTTCGCCTTTTCAATATAGTCCTCGTTTCGAATAACAATTTTAATACAATCTAAAGGTAATCCCTGTTTCAGCCAGAAAATAGCGTTATCAATCAATACCGGGAACATTTTTTCAAAAGGAACTTTTTGATACCCCGTAGCTATAACGGGGAGGGCTACCCGCGTTACAGTCTCCTCAAAAACAAAAGTATTAAGACAGCGAAAAATGTTGCCAACAACTTCAACAGCATCACTGGATTCTGATCCCGGTTCAAAACATAATACCTGCCTGAAGTTGAGCTTGGCCTGTAATGGCGCAGGAATAGGCCCGGATAACCAGCAACCAACCTGTGCTCGTAAATCATCTGATTTGTTAGCAGCCAGTTCTTTCATTGATAATCCTTTTTCTTCCAGGGCCAGCACCAGGGATCCCGGCAGCGCGGTGTAGTCATCGGGAAAAGCCGACACAACCAGTATATCTACTTTCTGCTCCGGAGGAATGTTACTCAGGTCTCCCTGGAATAATTGCACCTCAGCTACTTTATTGGGTTGTTGAACGGTTATGCTATCTAAAATTTTCATGATATGTCAGGCATTGCAATGCACAATTTAATAAATTATTTTGAAGAGAAACAGGGGTATAAATCGCAGTTTGAATTAGAATTCGGAAGATATCCTTCGTTCAAAGGGATGATAGGACCATCACTTCCATAAATTTTCTAGATCAGGTAGTGCTAACTGCCTCCCTACTCCTCCAGCAACTTAATACCTGTTTGGGTAAAACTAATTTTTCGTTGCTTATATAAATTGCCAGTGGTCATCTTAAAGGCCTTTTTGCTCATCCCAAAAAATGCATAGATCTCTTCAGGACTTGATTTATCGTGATAAGGCAGGTATCCATTATTCTCCTTTAATAAACGTAGTACTTTCTCCAATTCATCTTCCACGCGTTTGTACCCTTTAGTGCCCAGCACTACATCTATCTTGTTATCGGTACGTATTTTTTTTATGAAGCCTTTTATTTTATCTCCCACCGATATTTCCCGGTACACTTCATTCGCATGAAGGATACCCGTATGCAGGTTATTAATGACCACCACATAACCGATATCAGATTTTCGATAAACTACAAGATCTACCATATCCATTTCCTTCAGGGTAAGATTATCATTACTCAATAATGAATCGAATTTTTCGGTAGCGGCCATTCGACCTGTTTGTTCATCCATATAAATCTTTACCAGGTATTCTCCCCCCACTCTCATGCCCGTTATTTGTTTTGACTTGGGCACAAAAATATCCTTCATCAATCCCCAGTCAAGAAAAGCACCCTGGTTCATTACACTTACAACTTTCAGTTTTACGATTTCACCTAACACACCCTTTGGTTGCTGGGTGGTTGCAATCAATCGATCTTCTCCGTCATGATATAAAAACACGTTCAATTCACTGCCTATTTTTGTTCCTGCAGGAACAAACCTTTTTGGCAAAAGAATGCCTTCGTTGCCGTCATCCAGGTAAACTCCAAAATCGACTTCCCTTATTACTTTTAACTGATTGTAAACACCAACTTGTATCATGAACCTGGACTTATTTTGTTAAAGGTACGATTATGCGTTGTCCATTTAATTACAAATTACGAATTACAAATTACGGTTGGAAGATTATTCTATGGCTGGGGTAATGGTATTTCAGGAGTTTTTCTCAAAAGATAGTAAATTCGTTAACGCCCGTATTAGCCAGTTGCAGCTTTCTTTCCAGTTCATGCAGATCGTTCTGCCGTTTTACAACCCCTTACCTCCCGAAATATCATCATTATTAATACCCCGCATATTCTTTTTAATCGCTTGCTTTAATTTTCCAAAATTGTAGTTCAAACTAACACTACATGATCGGAAATAATTCCTGTTATCAATTATTTCCATAAAATCTGTTCCCCACGTTTTGATAATATTATGACGATATTTGGTAAACGGGTTTGTTAACCCGGCAGTAAAAGATAATTTATCTTTTACAACTTCTTTATTAACACTGAATGACGAATTAACCATACCATTGGATGTTCCCTGCAAAGAAGTTGGATTGGGACTGTTGATGTTAAGACTTGCATTTACGCGCCAGCCTTTATTAAAACGATAGCCTGTAGAAGTCGAAACATTATACAGCAGCCAATCATCTTTAATCAATATTTTATTAACAATCCCCTGGATGCTTATATAGGTTAGCGTTCCATTGATACTGGCGCTCCACTTTTTAGTTATGGGATAACTGGCATTAATACTATAATCAAATGCGTTGGCTTTACCCGTATTTTCATAGGTACTACGGGTAATATTTGTAACCGGATCAAAATAAGAAACCTTAAGGTCAATGTTATTGACATAGGTGTAATCCAGGCCAGTATTGAAAGATAATTTATCCGATATGCTATATGCAAACTGAAATCGATTATTTAAAACCGGTCGCAGACCCGGATTACCGGTTGATTCAAAATTAGGATTAGACCGGTCAACAAAGGGGTTGAGCCTGTTAATGCCTGGTCGTTTTATGCGTTGTGTAAATCCGAAGTTTAAAGAAGCATTGTTTTTCAACCTACGTTTAATAGCAATAGAGGGGATAATATTAAAATAGTGCTGTTTTACTTTTGATAAAGTAGAAATAAAATCAGCATTAATATCAGTTTGCTCAATTCTTACACCCGCTTTTACATTCCAATTGCCTGAACTGTATTGATAGGTATTGTACGCACCGAAAATATTCTGATTGTAATTAAATTGATTTGCCTGGCTGATATCGGTTTCAAAAGTTCCATTGGCTGCGTTAAAAGAAAGATATTGATAGTCACTATTATTGTTTCGTAAAATACCTTTAATTCCTGCTTCTATACCAATCTTTTTCCATTGTTGAACATAATCAATCTGCATGGTATGTTCATCGGAAAATGTGTTGTTGGCTTGTCTGTAATTGGGCATCGTATAATTCACAGGGTTTGCTATTAACAGAATATTATTTTGTTCGCCGGTATATTTCATGTAACGATAGGAAAATGTAAGCAGTTTGCTTTTGTTAGTCTTAAAGCCCAATTGATAATTTAGTGCTCCGTCGATGGCGTACCCTTTACCATCATTATCATTTTGCAGATCAAAAGCTTGTAGCAGGGAGTTTTTTCCATTGAGCACAGATCGTTGCTTACTATATCCATCAGAGTTGCTTCCGTTCAAATTCACTTGACCGGATATAAGGTTAATGCTATCTATTTCATAACTGAAATCAGTGCCAAAATAACCGCTGCGACTATCCGATTTCATAATACCATTGCGCTGAAGATCAGTTTCATTATTACCGTTGGTTATCCTGCTAATGGAGTTGTTTGTTTTTGGAGAAATATACAGGCTCGCACCGCCATAACCTGAAATGCCAAACTTACCTTCTTTAACAGAAAACGAAGTTCCCAATCCCGGCCCCCCAACAGGGTATCGTTCGTTAATGTTCAGCGAACCATTATATCCGTTGTCTATTTTTTTATTGGTAATAATATTGATAATTCCTGCAAGGCCTTCGGCATCATATTTTGCGGGAGGGTTAGTTATGACTTCTATTCTTTGAATGGTGGAAGCCGGCATGCTTCGTAGCACCTCCTTAGGATTTCGCTCCATCAAACCGGAAGGCTTTCCATTGATGAAAATTTTATAACTGCTGTTGCCTTTCAGCAATATATTATCGTCGGCATCAAGGGATAGATATGGCACTTTGCGCATCATTTCCAGCACACTGTTCCCTTTGCTTTCCGGGTCGGCCTGCAGATCATAACTGATCCTGTCTATTTCCTGTTTGATTATTGGTTTGCGCGCTGTGACCTTTACTTCCTGTAAACTATCTATCTTTTTGGTTTCCTGCTGTGCAGATGCCAGGTTACCCATACAAAGAAGTCTAACAATTATTAAAAAATAGATCATTGGCGAATTCTTATTGTTCATCATAATTGTATTTAATGTGTTGATAGTATTATATTCCCATTAGGAATATCCTTTAAATTTTTTGCCGGAAATAAATAAATGAGAATACTTAACGGGAGATAACATCCAACTTACCTGTAGGCCTTATGATTTTTGCCGGCGTGCAATAATATAATAAAGAAAAAAACCAATAGCGAGGCATATCGCTTCAATTCCATAAGGCAGGGGAGATTCATCGCCTTTATAGGGAAGAAATTCAATAATCACCAACCCAAGTCCGCCAAAGAAAAACAGCAGGCCCCATTTAACGTTCTGCAACCTGGCTTCCACAGGCTTTGCCAGGAACTTCAGTGAAGATTCATCTATACGGCCCAAGTCGATCATTCTTTTCTTGAGGGAATAATTAAACGCGGCATTGATTACCCAGGCCACTATCGCAAAAACCGCAACGATCATAATGAATGACCCAACATTTTCAACTACCTGATTCATATTTTTTGTATTAAATTGAGAAATAACATTTCCACAGCAGACAATACATGTTTTCCAAATGTTGCAATTTTACAATATTTAATAATTTTAAGATGCGATTAACCAGGTATCCATTGTTTTCTTGCCATTTAAACAGAGAAAGTAAAAATTAGGGTATTTTTTGCAACATTTATTTAGCAACCGTTGTCTACTTGCGTTATGCTCAATGAGAAGGAGATAATTTCTCAGGTATTAAACGGTGATTTAAAGGTATATGAGCTATTAATAAAAGAATATGAAAAGCTTGTTTACCTTGTGATAAGCAGGCTGGTGACTAACAAAGAAGACGCGGAAGATATTTGCCAGGAAGTATTTATGAAAGTGTACAAAAATTTAAGCAGCTTTTCCTTTCAATCAAAATTATCAACATGGATTGCCAGGATAGCCTATAATACTTCCATCAACTATTTAAAAAAGTATAAAGGAATAGAAATGTCTGAACAACCTGCAGATATAAATTCATTTCACTTTACCAATGACAACCCCGAAACGCAATTGGCGAAAAAAGACCATGCGGCTTATATTCATCAATTGATAAACCAGATGCCGGTTCAGTTTAAGACAGTCATTACATTGTATCATTTATACGAGTTTTCGTACCAGGAAATCGAAGACATAACAGGTATGCCGGATGGCACTGTAAAGAGTTATCTTTTCAGGGCACGAAAATTATTGAAAGAAAAATTAGAAGTTTACTTAAAAGATTAACCATGAAAGATATAAATGATGATGAGCTACAGGAAATGGTGGAAAAAAATATAGTAAATGCTACCGGATCTTCTTCAATAGATGATAAGGATGTTAATGCCTACTCTTTAATTTTTGAAGCGCTTAGCCAGCAGCCGGAGATGCCCCTGGCTTATAACTTTCCTGCTACCGTAACAGCAGCCTTACTTGCAAAGAAGAACCGGGTAAGTGATCTAAAGCTTTTTGTGCTTATAGCAATAAGTTTTATCATCTTAATGATAGCGTCCTATTTCTACCTTAATATAAACAGTGCATCCACTTCTCAAGTTGTTTTAAACTTATTAAAATATAAATGGATACTGCTTTTTGGAATTGCCGCGCTTTCTATAATTCAGTTTCTCGATAAGAAGATGGCTGAACCGCTGATGCAGGAATGATTTTTATGATTTTTATGATCTTTCTTACTGCAGCACAAATCCATGATGTTGATTTCTGAATCTTGAGAGACTACCTTCCGAAGCTTGAGAAGTTAACTTCCGAAGTCTTCCAGACTTCGGAAGTTTGCAATACGGGGTCCAAATTGTATTTGGTTGGGCGCAACAATTTTGGGTAAGAGGCTTCTTGTTTAAGACTTTCAAAGTCTGGAAGACTTCGGAAGTCAGCGTCTGCTCTGCAAGAATTCGGAAGTGAATCCTGTATCTTGGGAAGATAGCGTCCTGCTTTTAAAGTTGGGAGACAGCTAAGCTATCCTGTTCTTTAAGTAAAATAATCACGTAATATTGTTGTATGAAAAATATCATAACGATTTTTACTTTTGCCTTCACCTTTACAATAGGGAGCACAGTAAGTGCCTCGGCCCAACGAAAAGCTGCCACACTAAATCATATAGCCCTGTTTGTGATGGATCTTAAAAAAAGTACCACCTACTATAGGGATATCGTTCAAATCGATACCATTCCCGAACCTTTTCACGATGGCAGACATACCTGGTTTACCGTAGGACCACATAGTCAGTTACACCTGATACAAGGCGCAAAAGAAATAACCGCTCATGG
The DNA here is from genome assembly GCA_039921525.1 of Chitinophagaceae bacterium. Lineage (GTDB taxonomy): Bacteria > Bacteroidota > Bacteroidia > Chitinophagales > Chitinophagaceae > JADCRZ01. Next base: position 15,512 of record JBDSBP010000156.1, read on the forward strand.
TAAAGACACCCATCTTTGTTTTACAGTTCCTTCAATAGAAGATGTTATGGCAAGACTGGAAAAAAATAAAATACCATATACCAACTGGCTCGGTACCGGGCAAACTCCTACCATAAGACCAGATGGTGTTAAGCAGATCTATTTCCAGGATCCGGATGGTTATTGGATAGAGATCAATAACGACAAATATTAATAATCGCAGGCTGAAAGTTTATGGTTGAATTTACTACTACCATATTACAGTTTGAAGATAAAGGCGAAAAAAGCGGGTGGAGTTATATTGAAATACCTGTTGATATATCCCAGCAGCTTATACCGGGAAACAAAAAATCTTTTAAAGTAAAGGGCCGGCTGGATTTACATAAATTTGAAGGTGTGAACCTGTTGCCGATGGGAGGTGGCATTTTTATTATGGCCCTGAATACAACAGTGAGAAAGGCCATTCATAAAGGAAAGGGCGCTATGCTGCGGGTGCAACTTCAGGTAGACACCAAACCTTTCAAAATTCCCGACTGGATGATCGAATGCCTTGAAGATGAACCAATAGCCAAGGCCCGCTTTTATAAGATACCGAAATCGCACCAGAATTATTACATTAAATGGATTGAAAGTGCCAAAACCGAACCCACTCGTATAAAGCGCATAGCCCAGGTTGTTACTTCTTTCGTTAATGGTTTGAATTTTGGAGAAATGATGCGGATGAAGAGGGAGGATTAATTGCTATAAACCTTCCTGATTTCCCTGGCCAGCCGCCGATTCTTACATTGTAATCGGGAAATTCTCGCGATCTAATACATTTCAACCTTAAATTTTCCCGTCTAATCTTATATACGTTTTTTTTCTAATAGAAAGCACTTACTGCTCGAAAACCGGTTCCTCAAACCCCGATTCTTTGTGATACATTGGTGAAAATGATCACTACCCTGTTACCACAATGAAAACGCCGGGTTTACTTTCTTGCTTACTGATATCCCTTTTTACTTATTCACAACCTGTAATACAACCTGCCGGCCCAACGGGCTTTTGCGTCGGCGACGATGTAATACTAACTGTAAGCAAAGCGAGCGCGGGTTCCACTTTTCAATGGACCAAAGACAGTGTAAACATTACCGGAGCTAATAATATCAACTATACAGTATCAACAGCTGGTAATTATTCAGTAATAGTAACAACTGCAGCAGGATTTATCTTACCAATTAATGAGGTAGTGGTATCCGCTTATTCTTCGCCCCTTGCCGGGTTTACTTTTAACAATGACAATACCTGTTCGGGAAACCTTATTCAATTCACCTCCTCTGTTGCCAGTGGTACCGCGCCATTTACTTATAGTTGGGAATTTGGTGACGGGAATGTTTCAACTGATCAAAATCCATTGCATATTTATGATACCGTGGGCTGTGGCTCTATTGTGTTAAATGCAAAACTCACGGTAACAGACACAAATGGTTGTACGAATGTGGTTACTAAACCAATTACGATAAAACTTGCTCCCAATCTGCAATTAGCAGACACTGATATATTTTCCCCTTTTAGCAATTGCGATAAAAATCCAACATCTGCAGGTCCAAATTATTCCCTCACGGTACTTAACATCTCACCAGGTGCAGCATGCATCAATTCCTATTCTTTAGATTGGGGTGATGGTAGCCCGATAGAAAGCAACCCTTCCTTTCCACTTACTCATATTTACAAGCAATTAGGATCTTTTAACCTGGTATTTAGTGGTATTGGAATCAACGGGTGTAGTCATTCCAAAACTTATATTATAGCCAATCAATCAAATCCTGCGGGTGGCCTGGGAACATTGGGTTCTACCATCGGGTTATGTGCACCCGCTACTGTTCCTTTTATAATCAGCAACTGGGAAAACAATTCGCCAGGCACTAAATATATTTTAAATTTTGGTGATGGAACGTCTGTAACTATTGATCATCCGCTGGCAAGCAATACCATCAATCATACGTTTACAAAAAGTTCCTGTCCGGATTCATTTACTTACACGGTGCGACTACTTGTAACTAACGGCTGCGCCAGTACTCCTTTTACAGCCGGTGCCATAGAAGTTAGGAACAAATCGATTTCCCAGTTTACTGCACCGGATTTTGCTTGTGTAAATAAGAGCGTATCATTTGTTTCTACTTCGAGCACAGGGTATTCAGGTAGCAGTTGTGGAAGTGCAACGCAATGGACCTGGGATTTTGGTGATGGCAGTGCAGTAAGCCATCTTCAAAATCCATTTCATACCTATTCCGTGCCCGGTAATTACACCGTCACCTTTACATCAGAAAATCCCTGTGACATTACTTCTATTAAAAAAGATATTTGTATTATGGGCCCCGCTACCTCCTCGTTTACATTAGACAAGGTAGAAGGTTGCATTCCCTTAAATGTTATCGCAACAAATAAATCAACCAATGGCGCTAACTGTGCCCCGGCCACTTACTTATGGACGGTTGCCTATACTCCTGCCTATTGCGGTACTGTGCCCTTCTGGAGATTTAACAACAGTACAACCAGTGCTTCAGTAGACCCGTCATTTCTTTTCACAAATCCTGGTTCCTATACTATTACGCTTGCAGTGACCAACTCGTGTGGAACTGTTACCAGCAACAGTACAGTCTTGATAAAACAACCTCCCGTAATTACACTACCTTCTATTCCTGATGTATGTGCTTCTGTAATTATTACGCCAACAGCAACTGTTGGTAGTTGCGGAAACGGTACGGTTTCATATCTGTGGACGTTCAATGGTGGCATTCCATCAACATCTTCCAGTATCAACCCTGGCCCGGTGACTTTTTCTACACCGGGGACCAATTCCATTACTCTTGCTGTAACAAGCGAATGTGGCACAACTACCCGTACAAGTACATTTACCATTTTCCCGGCGCCCGATCTCGTTGTACCGGGTAACGCTATTTATTGTAATGGTAAAACAACTGCACCATTTACTTCAACAAGCAGCACCACCGGTACCAGTTTTACCTGGACAAATGACAACCCCGGTATTGGCCTGGGAAGTAGTGGAAGCGGTGCAACGATAGCTTCTTTTTTAACGAAAAATGGTTCACAAAACCCCATTACCGCCACTATTACGGTTAAAGCACTGGGAGTTAATACCTGCACCCAAACACAATCATTTACTGTAACCGTAAATCCCACTCCTTCCAAACCAATAGCAGCGGGTTCAGTTATTTATTGTTTGAATGAAAATGCATTGTCACTGAGCGCAACCCCTTCAACGGGCAATAATCTTACCTGGTATACCAGTAACCAGTTAGTGAACGGCAGCAATATAGCACCTATTCCTTCAACCAATTCTGCAGGCATCACTGCCTACTATGTTACTCAAACAAATTCTTTTAGTTGCGAAAGTGATACAACAAGAATTATTGTAACCGTTAACCCAAAAATTGTCAATAACACCATCAGTGCAGACCAGCTCATATGTAATGGCAGCAATGCTAATCCCCTGATACCGGTTGGTGTGATCAGCGGTGGTTCTAACGTTTATAGCTATCAATGGCAAAGCACCATCAACGGAGGCAGTACATGGTCGAATATCCTTAATACCGGTTCAGCATCATTCAACCCGGGCGCAATAACTGCGTCTATGCAATACCGTCGTATAGTGAATAGCAGTAGCTGTGCTGACACATCAAACAATATTACTATTATAGTTCAGGCGGCCCTCATCAATACTGGCATTACAGGCATTCAAACCATTTGCATCGGCAACACTCCCAATTTGCTAATCGGCCAGGAGTCTTCCAGTGGTAATGCCGCTATTAGTTATAAATGGGAAAGCTCTCCTGACAATACGAACTGGACGATCATCCCGGGCGCAACCATCCAGGATTACGCTCCACCTGCTTTATCTGTTACGACCTATTACAGAAGAAAAGCAGTGAGTGACCCTTGCTCTCAATATTCACCATCCCTAAAAATAACGGTAAATCCAAAGCCTGTTATTACAGCGGTAACGGATCAATATTTGTGCAACAGCTCCCCATCAGGCATCATTGCCTTTACCGGTACTCCTCCAGGAAGTACTTATTTATGGTTTAATAACAACACCCAGATAGGGCTGGCAGCAAGCGGCACTGGAAATATAGCTTCTTTTACTACCGCCAATGGCACCAATGCCAAAGTTCCCATAACAGGTATTGTAAAGGTAGTGAACGCTAATGTTAGCAATAGCTTAGGCTGCGCGGGTGACACGATGGCTTTTAAAATTGTTGTGATGCCTGTTGTCAGTATCACCGCTATCCCGGATGAAATCAAATGTGCAGGGATCACAGTTCCTGCGGTAGTTCCTTTACCGGATACCGCTTCATTTGTTGGTGCCAGTATCCAATATAGCTGGACTGTTTCGGGTAAGGGCATTTCATTAGTAAACGGTTCGGGCGCTGAAATACCATCATACGTTACGGTGAATAATGGCACAACAGATGTAATAGCCACCATTACCGTCACCGTGTTATACCGCCTTAATGGAAAAGAATGTAGCGGCGCACCTGAATCTTATAATATCACGGTGAAAGCCCCGGCAGCTGCTGCTTATGCAGGTGCCGATATGATATTGTGCAATGCGTTCACCGCTACCTTATCTGCAAATAATGTAATTGGCACCACAGGAATATGGTCGCAGGCGGGAACTGATGCAACTATTACTTCCCCTGCCTTAACCACTACCCAGGTTACTAACTTGCAGCCGGGAGTTTACAAATTTGTATGGACACAATCGGGCTTTGGTACCTGCCCCGGCACATTTGACACTGTTATTATTGACAACAAAGCGGCACTGGTTAATAAAATTGATACCGCTACAAAAACAATTTGTGCCGGCGTAAATATCACCATAACCGGGCAATTACCATCCGGTGGTAGTGGCACTTATTTTTACCAGTGGCAACAATCTAACGATGGTAGTAACTTTGTAAATATACCGGGAGCCACTTCACAAAATACCAGTTTCGCTCCAACATCTTCAGTCTGGCTGCGCCGCTTTGTAAATGCATCACCTTGTAACAGTTATTCGGACACTGCCCAAATCAAAATACAAACGGCGATTGCAAATAATACTATCAATTCCATTGCACCTATTTGCTCAGGAGCAACAGCGCAAACCATCATTGGTTCACAACCTACGGGCGGTGACAACCTGTTTATTTATTCATGGGAACAAAGCCTGAATAGTGGTAGTTCCTGGGCTGTCATAACAGGTGCATCCGCTTTAAATTACTCCCCTGGTGTTGTATTGCAAACTACTATTTTCCGCAGAATAGTGGAAACAACTTTGTGTAATAATACCGCCGGTAGTGTGAGTAATACGGTAACGTTAACGGTTACTCCAAAAATTACCAATAACACTATCAGTACCAGCCAGGCGATATGCAATGGCACTGTCGCTCAACCTCTTACAGGATTAAATCCCGGCGGCGGTGCCAGTATATATCTTTTTCAATGGCAACGCTCGGCTGCTAACGGTGTTGTATGGTCGAATATAGCGAATGCCAATTCAGCAATATTCAGTCCGGGAGTTATAACCGACACAACACAATACCGTCGTTTAGTAGTTAGCCAGAGTTGTAGCGATACCTCCAACATAGTTACCATTACTGTGCAGGCCAGCCTGACCAACTTCGATATTACAGGCGCACAAACAATTTGCGCAGGAACCCTGCCTGAAGGTATCATTGGCCAATTGCCGGTAAGTGGTACTATTCCGGTTACTTACCAATGGGAAAGCTCAACCGACAATATAAACTGGGCATCCATAACAGGTGAGACCTCCCAAAATTATTCACCTCCCGCGTTGACTATTACTACCTATTTCAGAAGACAAGTTAAAAGCAAGCTTTGTGGTGCAACGTCTCAATCAGTAGAGATAACCGTTAACAAACGGCCGGTAATAACACCTGTTAACGATGTATATGTTTGTAATAACGCACCATTAATAATTCATTTTACTGTAAATCCTGCCAGCAGCTCTTATGCATGGACAAATGATAATATCCAAACCGGACTGGCAGTAAATGGTAATGGAGATATTACTTTTACTACTTCCAATAACAGCAATCCGAAAATCCCCATCTTTTCAAGGGTTAAAGTAGTTGCCACATTTACTAACAACAGTATCGGATGCCTGGGTGATACAACAGCTTTTAACATTACGGTGCTGCCTATTATTACTTTGAGTGCAATTCCAAATGAAATAAAATGTAGTGGCGTTACCATTCCTGAACTCACTCCATTACCCGATACAGGTTCCCTGGCTGCTACAAGCATTTTATATAGCTGGGTAGTGTTTGGCAAGGGCATCTCGCTTGCTAACGGGTCTGGCTCACAGATTCCTGCATACACAACGCTTAATAATGGCCCCGCCGATTTAATGGCAACCATTACTGTTACACCAAAGTATTCATATAACGGTAAAACCTGCGATGGCTTATCAACCTCTTATACGGTAACTGTTAAAGCAACAACAGCAGCTGCTAATGCCGGCACAGACATGATATTGTGTAATGCTGCTACAACAACAGTGTCGGCTTCATTAGTAAATGGCACCACGGGAATTTGGACGCAGCTGGGTACTGACGCCACGATCGTGTCACCCACTTCTGCTACAACGGCGATAACTGATTTGCAACCTGACGTGATTTACCAGTTCGTATGGACTCAAACCGGGTTTGCAGGCTGTCCATCAACATCAGACGCGGTATATATAAATAACAAACCGGCACTCGTTAACAAAATTGATACTGCCACCGTTACAATCTGCACCGGTGCTAGTGTCAGTGTATCAGCACAGTTACCTACCGGTGGCGGCGGCAAATTCACTTACCAGTGGCAACAGTCAACCGATAACATCAACTACACAAATATAAGTGGTGCCACCTTGCAAAACATTAGCATCACACCCTCTTCTTCTGTTTGGTTAAGACGTAATGTTGATGCCCCTCCTTGTAATAATTACTCTGACACGGTTCACATAATTGTACAACCAGCATTAGTCAATAATACCATCAGTGCAGACGCAACCATTTGTACCGGCACCACTGCGCCAACGATCATTGGTTCACAGCCCTTGGGAAGCAACGGTCTGATTACTTTTGTATGGGAGCAGAGTTTAAGTGGCAGCGCTACCTGGACGATTATCTCAGGTGCAGCCAGTTTCAATTATTCACCAGGTTCTTTATTCCAAACAACATCCTTCCGGAGAAAAATGAGTACCAGTTCTTGTTACGGTCTCTTTGCAAGCGTTAGTAACATAGTTACGGTAACCGTTAACCCAGATGCAAAAGCCCAGTTCACCTCTACGGATGTTATTAAATGCGCACCATTTGCTATTACACCTGCTATCATTAATCTGCAACAATCACCTTCTAACAATCAATACTTGTGGTATGCCAACGGATCATCCATAGGTAGTGTTGCAAGTTTTCCGGGGTATACTATCATAGATGGAAATGACTCGGTAATTATCAAGCTCGTCGCCATCTCGGCTTACGGTTGTAAAAACGACAGCATCTCACAAAAGTTCTATACATATAAAACGGCCAACCCTTCCTTTACATTACCGGAAACGATCGTCTGCGGGCCCATTGCCGTGCAGGCAGTAAATACGAGTGCATTTGTAAATGAGTTTACCTATTTATGGGATTTTGGCAACGGTCAAACATCTACACAGGTGCAACCTTCTCCCATTCAATTTGGAGCTAATCCAAATTACAGCGACACGATCTATACCGTAAAACTTACCGTATTTTCCACCTGCGAAACGTTGTCTTTTTCGAGTAAGCTGAAGGTGAAATCAAAGCCGAAAGCATTGTTCTCCCCTTCTGCTACCGTTGGATGCTCGCCAATGACGGTTACCTTCCAGAACACTTCAAGGGGAAATAATATTACATATCTCTGGAACTTTGGTGATGGAACTACATTGACAACCACCTCAACTAACCAGGTTCAGCATACTTATATTACCGGCGTGGTAGACACCTTTTTTGTAAGCCTGAAAGCGGCAAATGAATGTGGTGCAGATTCTTTGCGTTACTCAATTATTGTTTCACCAAACAGCATAAAGCTGAACGTCTCTGTAAATGGTACAGACCAGTCTGGATGTACCCCTCACTCCGTGGCATTTATAAATAACTCCGGCGGCGCTTCCTTGTTTCGCTGGAACTTTGGTGATGGAGCCACTACCTCAACAACGAAGGGTGTAGATACGGTATTCCATACTTATCTCACACCGGGAATATTTACAGTGTCACTGCAGGCTTTAAATAATTGCAGTGATACCACAACAACCCTTACCATAACGGCCTATTCGAAACCGGATGCTGCTTTCACGATTAATAAACCTAATCTATGCAAAGGTGATACGGCACGATTTAATAGTGTGCCGGATGTAACGTCAGATTATTTATGGAAGTTTGGTGATGGCAATACGTCCTCTCTCCCCAATCCCACACATGTTTATAATGCGGCAGGCACTTATACGGTAACGTTAACTGCGTCCCGTAACAATTCATCCGGCAATGTTTGTACGGATATTTCCAGGCAGCAAATTGTTATTGCTGCAACATTAACAGGATCTTTCACCATTAGTGATACCGTTGGAAATTGCACGCCGTTTACCGTTTCATTTTCAAATCAAATAAGACCTGCAACTACAGCGGTATGGAACTTTGGAGATAATACCACAGCAACCGGCGACAGCGTGGTTCACACTTTTTTAACGGCTAATAGTTTTAATGTGGTGTTGTCTGTTACCGTTCCCGGCGGCTGCGCTTATATCGCTAAAAAAACAATCAATGTTACGGGTCCAACCGGTACTTTATCTTATACAAAAGGATTTACCTGCTTGCAAAATGCAGTAAGACTGCAGGCAACTGCTACCGGGGCCACCACTTATCTATGGAATTTTGGAGATAATATAACGCAAACAACTTCGCAACAGGTTGTATTTCATACTTACGCAAATCCGGGGCTCTATGTTCCATCGGTTACACTTCAAAACGCTACTGGCTGTCAATTCCTTTTAAAGGGAACCGATACCATTAAAGTAGATAAAATTGAAGCGGGCTTTACCATCTCAAGGCAGCAATTTTGCGACTTCAGTATATTAAATTTCAGGGACACTTCCCATGTATTCTTCGGCAAAACTTCAATAAGCTGGGACTTTGGTGATGGCACTTTCGGAACCGGACCTGCTCCTTCACATACGTATACAGCAACGGGTAATTATTCCATTAAAATGGCTGTGTTAAGCAATAGTGGTTGTACGGAAACGGTAGAGCAGCTGGTAAACATAGCTGTAAATAATAAACCTATACTTTCGATCGATGCGCCAGGTAAAGGATGCGTTGGTGCCGCAACCAGTTTCTCCTCGGTCGTTCAATCTGTTGATGCTATCAATCGTACAGAATGGACAGTTTCAGATGGTGCTACCGGTACCGGTCACACGTTCGATCATATTTTTAATGCAGCGGGTACCTATACAATTCAATTGATCAGCGGAACAGTAAATGGTTGTTATGATACGGCCAACCATACCATACTGGTAAATCCAACACCATCCGTTACGGCTTCGCCGTCTCTTACTCTTTGCAGCGGCATTTCCACCCAATTAACTGCAACAGGAACTCTTACTTACCAGTGGCTGCCCCTGCAAGGATTAAGTTGTTATACCTGTGCCTCACCCGTTGCATCACCAACCAATAGTACACTTTACGAAGTAGAAGGTAAAAACAGTTTCGGTTGTTCAGCTTATGACACGGTAAGGATAACAGTAATGCAACCCCTGCATTTAAATATAGCCCCGAATGATTCCATTTGTATTGGCCAGTCAACGAATCTGCTGGTGAGTGGTGCCAGTTCCTATAATTGGAGCCCGTCTCAAGGATTAAACAATACCAATACATCCAATCCAATAGCATCGCCAACTATTACCACCATTTATAGGGTAGTAGGATATGATGGGTTTGATTGTTTTACTGATACGGCTTTTGTTACAGTAGCTGTAGGAAAATATCCCACGGTTAATTTAGGTCCGGATCTTACGCTGGCAACCGGCACTTTGCATCCCTTAACATCGGTAGTTACAAACGGCCCTATCAGTAAATGGTTGTGGACGCCCAACACCAGTCTTACCTGTAACGGCTGTGCCATACCGATAGCCGAAATTAAAAAGAACATATCGTATTCAGTTGTAGCTACTAATGCATACGGTTGTCCGTCATCAGACACCATCAACATAAAAGTATTCTGCGATGCAAGCCAGGTTTTCATCCCTAATGCATTTACGCCGGACAATGATGGTTTAAATGACGTGCTGATGGTGCGCGGTAAGGGCATTGTACAGGTGAAGTTCTTCCGGATTTTTAACCGATGGGGCGACCTGATTTTTGAAAAAGACAACTTTGCACCTAACAATCCCTCGTATGGATGGAACGGAACAGTAAAAGGGCAAACTGTGGGACCCGACGTTTTTATTTACACCTGTGAGGCAATATGTGAAAACGGAAGTGTATTCAGTTTTAAAGGAAACGTAACCTTAATAAAATAAAGAAGCAATATGAAAAAGAAAGGAATGTTTTTGTTTTTTATATTTTATGTTGCAACTGGCTACGGGCAGGACATAAATTTCTCCCAGTTTTATGAACTGCCCCTCCTCCGTAACCCTGCCCTGTCAGGCCTTTTCACCGGCGACATTCGGGTAACCGCTGCTTACAGAACTCAATGGGCCAGCGTAACGGTGCCTTATAAAACGCAGTCGCTTGGAGGTGAACTTAAATTTGCCGTATCGCCCGTTGATTATTTAGGCGTGGGGTTGCAAATAACCAATGATGTTGCAGGCGACTCGAAACTGGGAAGAACAGCTATTCTGCCCTCACTTACCTTTCATAAATCTATTAATGGAGATAAGGATACGTATTTATCACTTGGCTTTATTGGAGGCGCCATACAGCAACGATTCGATGCTTCCAAGCTAAAATTTGATGACCAGTTTGTAAATGGCGCTTACAGTGCTACCAATCCTACCCGGCAAACCTTTAGCAACACCAATCGTACCTATTATGATATATCCGTGGGCATGATATATAGCTCTGTTCTGGGTGAGAATGTAAAGTATTACTTCGGTGCTTCGTATTTTCATTTTGCACAACCGAAAGTTGCTTTTAGCGATCTGAACGACATCCGTTTAAACAAAAAGATTATGTTGAATGCCGGGGTCTCAATACCCACCAGCGATTATGATAAGATGATCTTATATGCAGATATATTTACCCAGGGAGGAAGTAACGGCGCACAAGGTGGATTAATGTATAAACATGATTTGATTCAGGATGAAGTGGAGGACGCCATTTCTTTGTCAGGCGGGGTATTCGTGCGTTGGAATGACGCAGTAATGCCAGTGGTGAAAATGGATTATTATAAAGTAAGCATTGGATTTACCTACGATATAAACATCAGCAAGTTGCGTGCTGAATCTTCTGCGCGGGGTGCTTATGAATTAACTATATCATACCGGAATTTTTTAAATATCAGAAATAGCAGTGCCGATAAAGTGCGTTGCCCGGTGGGTTTTTAAGATAATAAATTGAATGAAATCCGAAATATTTATCCGGATGCAAACACACCTTTGAACTTAAAACATATTACACCATTCGCCGAAAGATTCGCGTTAACAGTAAAGGATTGGTCATCCATTGCCTTGTAGGATAAATCAACATCTACTATTTTATTGACCAGCGGGTTAATTACTACTAAAAACTTCATCAGGTCAGCTTTCAAAAGCAATAAGGATGTATCCGTAATTTGCTCCATCATTTCATGCACCATCTGCATCATACACACTCCCGGCACTACCGGCATACCGGGGAAATGCCCTTTGAATATATCATGATCCTGCTTTAACTCCAACACTGCTTTTGCGGAATTGCCTTCAGCCTCTACTGAACTGATCGTAAAAAAATCTCCTGACAACATTATCTTTGCAATCGTTTTAAGCCGATATTAAAATTGAAATTTCTATGAGAAATACCGATCGTATCTGGAATTCCTTTTACATAATTTTGCATGATCACCTGCACTTTTATTTTTCTTTTCGATGTTTTTTCTATCCTGACCAATTGATCACATTTCAGATCGGTAATATAATAATTAAATTCTTTCCCCTGGGGAAATATAAAATAGTTATGCCGGTCGTTTTTCTTTACAATAACTTTTATTGTATCGATCTGCCGCATTAATATCAACTCAAAATCTTTACGCAGCATTTTTATTACTGCTTTTTTGTTCATTTGTTTTATGATAGAATACACTTTAAAATTACCCGTTGCTGAAAACTCAAAGTCAAAAAATGTAAAACCCATCTCATTAGAAAATACCATCCGGATGCTGCTATCGGGCATCATTTTTATCAGTAATAAACCACTGAGGTGCTTTCCTATTACATTTACCTGTGTATTATATAAAGCAGATGTAAAAACCGGTTTAAATTTTTCCACGCAGGTTATATCTACGGAAGCGTTCTGCAGGCCTTTGTAGGGCGATACACAAGCCAGGGAAAATAGCAGGTTAACGAATAACAAATAACGCATCAGGAATAGTAACGTTCAGTTCTTTGTTTGTAAAATTGATAATTGTATTATCACCCGATAGTTCCTGCATATCAATTCGTATAACAGAATAGTCAGTTTTGTCAACAACTACATTGATATTTTTAAAGTATTCTTTTAGTCCTTTAGCCGATGGTGTCATTTCAATAAGATAAGCCTTGTTGTTTTCAAAAACCCTGATCTTGAAATCCGGATTAGTGAGCATAGTTCCTTGTACGCAATCAACAGTAATTTTATTGATTTGTTGAAAAAGTTTATTTGATTTTGTCGAGATAGTATTTTCCTTTTGTCCGTCTTTAACAAAAACATTGTTCTTGTTAATGATCATGAGATACTGAAAAGGCTGATTATATTCCATGCGTACCAGGTTGTCTTTCTTAAACCAGAATTTGCCTTTGGAGATAATTTTTTCGGAAAGCATGCTAAGATTCTTTTCCTGTTGAAAATCGCTTTTAATGCTGTTTATTTTCTGCGCTGCTGCGGTGAACTGGTTTTTAAAAGCGGTAAGATCCGGCAGTGGCCTGTATCCCGTATACTGCGCATTAGATGAAATGCTGGCGACTATGATTAATAGAAATGACAACAAACCTGTATGATAAAAAATCGATCGACCTGATTCTCGTTTACACATAAGCTTTCAATTTAAGCAATTTATCTAACCGCACTATTTTATACCCTTTTTCATTTACCTGTTTAATGAAAGATGGAAGAATGGCAAGTGTTGTTTTACTCGTATCATGAAAGAGCAGGATGGCTCCCGGTTTTAGGGCTTTTGTAACCTTTGTTAGTAACTTTTTTTCATCCTTGATTACGGTATCCATTGACCGGATATTCCAACCTACCGGAATATAATTGCCTTGTTCAATGGCCTTTCGAAGATTGGGATTCGTTACACCATAAGGTGGCCGGAAGAGCCGGGGTTTTAACCCGGTAACTTTTTCCATTGCCTGGTCCATCATTTTTAAATCAGCCAGCATTTCCCTCGTGGAAAATAAATCAAACCAGAAATGATGCGAGTAACTATGATTCCCTATCATGTGACCATCTTCATGCAGTCGCCTTAGCAGCGTTTCATTCCCGTTTATCCGGTTGCCGATGCAGAAGAATGCTGCTTTAATCTTGTGATCATTCAATAACTCTAAAATTTCAGGAGTGTAGGACGGTGCGGGTCCGTCATCAAAACTTAGGGCTATTTCTCTATTGTCTGTATCGGCGGCGCAAATTACTTTGATAAAAAAATCAGATGATACAAAGTAACTTCCATAAAATAGCAATAAAGAATATGTAATAAATATAACAAGGTAAATAAACCAGGAAAATCCAAATATAATATGATATCCCACTGCTGACAAAGACAGGGTCATAAAAACAATATTGGTATTCCTGAAATTTAACATGCGGCAATTAAAAATAGTGAATGATAAGCCGTTTGATAATGGTTGTATATTAGGATCCTTTTTATTTTCTTTTTCAAACCCGTAACATTTCCTGCAGCCAATGGCAGGGCACCCCTTTTAACAATGTTCACGGCTACCCATAAAGCAAATGAAGAAGAGGTTGGATACTCGCCACATAAATGTTTATAACTGATTTGCGTTGTGTCACTAAACATGATAGAGTTTAATTCTTCATAGATTTTATCATCGTCTATATCGCCGTTTCGACCGTTAATCAACAGGTCAATTTCTTCCAGGTTTAGAGATTGAGAAGCAAGGAAAGAATGAACCTGTTTTTTTATCGCCACGGCATTTTCAGGTTTATAGAAAGTAGTAGTGGCTTCGAGTATGGCGTAATCGGTACCTGATGGTTGATTGGATAACACGAAAAAAGATGCCCCTTCTCCAGCAATGGTTCCCTTGGAATTATCCTTGTAAAGATCCAGGTTCGATGAAAGGTGCTTTTTATATAAACCAAAACGACTTAAAATCGCGTGACTGAAATCTGTGATTTCATCTGCTGAACCAACCAGTATGTTGTTGGCTTCATTTTCTTTCAATAATAATATGGCATCCATTAAAGCTGATTCAAACGAAAAGCCACGGTGCACAAAAGTGTTATTATATTTATTGCAGGAAAGTATTAAGGCAATCTGGGCACCAACGGTATTATGGGTGGATTGAATAAAAGCAGTTGGTGTGAGCATCTCTTCCTTATTCTCCACCATTTTATTCAGGAAGATCCCCGTGTCTTCCATGCAGCCATATGCGGTTCCTGTTATGATGGCATCCGGCATTTCCAGCTTTGCTTCCTGTAAGCATTCCAACGCAGCCGCCACGCCCATTTTTATGATACGGCTCATTCTTCTCATCCATTTTACATCGATGATCTCTTTATAATCCGGCTCCGCACAATATAAACGATCTTCTTTGTATTCAACTGTTTCAGCAAGAAAGGCAGGATGACCAAATGTTCGCTGCGGAGAGATGATACCTGTTGCCCGGATGTACATCTTCATATTAGTTTTTTGAAAGAATAAGTGATGTACAATTTCCACCGAAACCGAATGAGTTGGATAATACATTCTTTACCACCACTCCTTTGCTGAATTTTATTTCAGGAATGAAAGGCAAATCTTTCATGGGTGTTTCTAAACGAAGATTGGGATAGATTATCCCGTGCTTAATTGCAAGCGCAGAAAAAACGGCTTCAAGTCCGCCGCTAGCGCCTAAGGCATGACCTGTAAAGGATTTGGTAGAACTCATTTTGGGATATGGGGGACCAAATAATTTCATAATCGCCGTACCTTCTGACTGATCATTGTTTTGCGTACCCGTTCCATGAAGATTTATATAATCAATATCCGAAGCCTGTATGCCGCTTCTTTCGAGCGCACCCTGCATGGCCAATAACGATCCAGTACCTCCGGGTGATGAAGCTGTTTGATGATATGCATCATTGGCATTATAATAACCGCTTAGCTTACAATAGGGGGGTATTTTTAATGAAGCTGCTACTCTTTCAGAAACAAGCACAACATATGCGGCCCCTTCGCCCAGGTTAAGCCCTTTACGGTTTTCATCAAATGGTTTACAGTATTGATGATCAAGTATCATAAGGGTATTGAAACCATTGAGCGTGAATTTCGTGAGTGCATCAGCTCCGCCCGCCACTACTACATCTACGATATCCTGTTTAATCAACCGGGCCCCAAAAAAAATAGCGTTGGCCGAAGAAGAACATGCTGTACTTATAGTGGTAATATAATCTCTGACGCCTAACTCGTCGGCCACCAGTTCCGTAACGCTGCCACATTCATGATGAACGATATCTCTTAATCGACCTTTATCTTTACCGGAAAGAAATTCAGCGAAGAAGGATTCGCTTTTATCCATGCCGCCAACGGTATTGGCAGAAACAAATCCGGTACGAAGTTTAGGCAGGTCTTCAATAGCCGCGTCATGCAAGGCTTCCCTGGCAGCAAGCAAACTCAACAATGCTGTACGACTTAACGAAGAAGGCAAGCAAGCCCTGGCTGCTAACTCCTCATTACTTAATTTTACCTCGGCCACAGGAATCCGTGAACGATAGATCGTATCCAGGTAGCTGATATCACCAATACCTGCCAGTTCATTTTCGAGCGCATATAGGCATTCGGCGGTATTATTACCAATAGCCGAAATAACCCCCACGCCTGCAACAAATACCGGAGTGCTCATTACTAAACTGCCTGTGCTTGATGTTCTGTAATGTACTCAGCCATCGTTCTTACAGACTGAAATACTTTTGGGCCATCCTCGGCATTCGACAATTTTATTTTATAGTGTTGCTGCAATAAAACAATCAGTTCCAACGCATCTATAGAATCTAATCCGAGGCCCTCAACAAAAAGCGGTTGATCGTTACCGATATCTTCCGGTTTTACATCCTGCAGGTTTAATTGCGCTATGATCTGTGCTTTCAGATCAGCTATTAGTTTATCCATTTTCTATCGGGTAAATTTTATTAATATTTTCAATCGTAAATAAAAGGTTATTCAACCCGGTTTCTTTTCTTTCCACTACACATAAAAAAGCACTATACTTATCTTCCAGCAATTCTATCCAACCACAAATACAAGCTTTTAAGATATTATTGTGAAGAAGGTTGCTCACATATTGTCCTATAAAATTAGCATCGAACCGGTTAAAGACAAAAAAAGCATTCTCCCCCTTAAAATTATTCCGGATACAAATTTCTCCAATCATAATATTAGGCAATGTATACACGAATAACGAAGGGCTGGCGATGTTTCGCACCGTTTCATAATATTTTATATCAGTATCCAGGCTGGAATTGGCATTGGCAAGCACCACTCCTATATCTCCGGGTTGGTATGCTCTTGCGGGGAATTCCGGTTTAAGCAAAACTTCCGATGTTATCATTCCAAGTTTGCTTAAATTATCCATCTTATAAAACCTGGGATACATAAGTTTGAAATGCTGGTAAGCCGAAAGCAGGAAACCAGGCAGGTCGGCATTCGCATTTTCAAAAACGGGCGAACCGTTTTTATAAACAATACAATCGCTGATTACACAGCTGGCGGTAATATAGTTCTCTGTTGACAAGGCTTATTGATAATCCTGCTGCTAATTTATTTATTCATTAATGTTTGATATTCTATCATTCGTTCCAGCTTTACTAATGCGGTATTATGATCTTTCACATAAGGGTTATTTCTGTCCCAAACATACCCTGCCAGAACGGAACATATCTGGTTTTTTATTTCAGGAACCTGTTTGTCTGCAAAGAAAATAGTATCTAGCGTACCTTCATACCAAGCCATTACATAACTCCGGAATGTGTTGATGCCCTGCATCATTTCTTTCGTGTAATCTTTGTCCCAATCTACGGTTTCTCCTTTTAATGTTCGTATCACGAGGTTTGCGGCTATCTGGCTGGAAACAGTTGCCAGCGTAACGCCGGAAGAGAAGATAGGATCCAGGAACTCCGTTACATTTCCCGTGAGTACAAAACCATCTCCATGAAAGGTGTTGGTGGTGGTGGACCATGATTCCAGCGTCCTTGGCTCGAATACGAGTTCGACATCTTTAAAACGCTCCCTTATATAAGGCTGTGTTGCAATCAACGCACGATACTTTTCTTCAGAGCTTCCTTCATATTCATTAAAAAAAGACGGGTCACCCACAAAACCCAGGGAAGTAATGCCATTTGAAAAAGGAATTATCCAGATCCAGACGGCCGGTTTATGAACAACGATGGTGATGCGGTTCGGCTCATCATCCAGTGAACGATTCAGATCAACCGTATGTGCAAACAGCGCTCTGCGTGGAGCGAGATTAGACGGTTTATCCAGGTTAAATAATCGCGGAATAACCCGGCCATAGCCACTTCCGTCAATGATAAAGCGGGCTTCAATCTGAGTTTTGTTTCCTGCGGTATCTTCAACAGTTGTTACCGAATCTGAGCCACTGAAGGCGATACCGGTTACGGTTGTTTCATAAGAAACCGGCACACCCATTTTTTCTACCGTATCGGCAAGCGTTTTATCAAATTCGGCGCGGGGTACCTGCCAGGTCCAGTTCCAGCCCGGTGTAAATTGATCGGCAAACCTGTAGTCGCAGATCTTTCCATTCTTCACGAATTTTGCTCCTGACTTTTGTTGAAACCCTTTTTCGGTGACGGCTTCTATAAAACCTGCTTCGGTTAAAGCTTCCATACATCGGGGCAGCAAACTTTCTCCGATCACAAAACGAGGAAATTTTTGTTTCTCCACGATTTTAACTTTGTAACCGGCTTTGTTTACGATAGAAGCTGCCACCGTTCCGGCGGGACCGGCACCGATTACCAGGACATCGACCTTTTCATTTTCCATACATACGTTGTTTATCTTTTTATTTGCTTACGGCCATCAGCTATCAGCTATCGGCTATCAGGTTTTGCACTTCCGGATGTTGAATATTCTAAAAACTCCCCTAACTAACCATTAACAATTAACTATTAACCATTAACCATTCACAATTAACCATTAACCATTAACCTTTAAAATCGCTTTTCCTGCATTTCAACAAGCTTTGACTCAACCCAATATTATCCGTCTGTTCTATAATCTCAAAGCCTCCTTTCCTAATACACCGATAAAACGTCTCAAAACTATACATCTGGCTGTTGCCGTTTGCCAGGGCGGTAAAGTAGAGGGAAGTTTGATGAAGGCAAAAAGCGGCAACTTTAAATCGTTGCTTATCCCAAAAAGGTTCCAGGATATAAACGCAGCCGTCATCGTCCAATACTTCCCTGCATTTTTTTAAAATAGAAATGAGGTCGGCTTCTGAAAAGCAATCCAGGAACTGGCTCATCCAGATAACATCATGGCCCCCGGGAAAACGTTGTTCTTCATCCAACATATTTACGGGCAACAAAGATATTCTTTCCTCTAAGCCAAGTTCTTTGATTTTAGCTTCTGCAACATTCAATTGTCCCGGCAGATCCATAATGGTGATGTGTATGTCGGGCGAATATTTTGTACAGGCGATGGCCCATTTGCCGGTGTTGCCACCTATATCCAACAAGTTCTTTGGTCCGTTTTTGAGTACTTTGGATAAGACCAGCGGGAATGCATTGTCGGAAAAAAAATGGTCGAAGCTAAACCAGCTTTTCTGCACATGGGCAGGCAACTCTGAAAGCCCTTCATAAATCGTTCTCCATTCACCAAATTCTTTTAACCCTTCCGGTTTGCCATTTTCAATACTTTTATCCAGATGAAAAAGCCCTTTGTAACAAACATCATGAACAAAATTCATATTGGCGTTGGTAAGTTCATCATGTAAAATAAAGTTACCGGTTTTGGTGAGCGTGTATTTATAATCGTTTACGATAACAAGGCCGATACTCAGTCCTGATTCCAGTAAAACCCTTACTCCATAATGAGATAAATGAAGGAACTCCGCTATTTCCTCTAAAGACAGGCCGGTTGCGGCATTGTCCTCAATTGCTTTCAGGATACCTGAATTCCTAAGCACCCTTGCCGATTGAAAAACTACCGGACCAAATGCAATCCATTGTGCCATTTCCTTGGCTTCAAACGCCGTTTTAGTGTCCTTGCTAAAAAAATCCATGAAACTGAAAAAGGTTAAATTTAAAAATCAGTTCTATTTACTAAACACCACGGCAGCATTACAACCGCCAAAACCGGATGCGGTTTTCAGGCAATTGCTAAAACTTCCCGTTTGTAAAGTACTGCAAATATTCACTGGTTTTGTAACTCCCAGTTTATTAAATCCGGGGCTGGGCAAAACCAGCCCTTCCTTTAAGGAATGAATAGATATAACAGATTCAATCAGGCCGGCCGCTCCCAGGGTATGTCCGTAGTATCCCTTTAAACTATTTACAGGTACAGACTGCATGCCCGCCAGGGTAATGGCTTTCGCCTCCATTTCATCATTATAGACAGTTGCAGTGCCATGGGCAGAAATGAAATCAATATCTGTAGCTAAAACGCCCGCCTCCCTAAACGCATTTCGAATAGCCTGGCAAAGCTCTTCCCCCGTGCGGGATGGACCAGAAATATGATTTGCGTCGTTACTCACAGAGCCACCGGCAAGCTGTATGTGCTTATCAAAAAGTTTTTGATTGGATGAAAGAATAATGGTAGCAGCTCCTTCTCCCAAATTAATTCCATTCCGTTCCATATCAAAGGGTTTGCAAGGCTCCGAGCTTACGGCCTGGAAAGATTGAAAGCCCGCCAAAACAAATTTTGAAATAACATCGGCCCCTGCAACAACCACGTTTTCGTACTGACCGGAATCAATGAGCCTTTTGCCTATTAAAAGGGCCAGCAGGCCGGAGATACAGGCATTGGAAACAACCACCGGCTTTTCTACAAAATGAAAATAATCTGCTACCAGTTGTGCCGAGGTATGAAGGGCTATGCGCTTATTTAATTCCGCACCTGGTGCTTCGGTTTCCAGTAAACTGATGTTACCTTTTGTGGAAGAAATTATAAGCACTGTTTTTTTATTCCTGCAATCAATGCCAGCGCCTTTCAATGCATCGCTTATAGACACAATCAGGAGTCGCTCAAACTTTGTGTACGTCAGGTTTGTTGCATCAGCCGCGAAGGGTTCATTCTTTTGAAACAGCGATGCACAGAATGTTTGTTCGGAAAGTGCCGCATCATGCTGAATCTTTACGCCAGTAACCGCTTTTTTAAGGTTACTAAAATTTTCGGCAGAACTATTGCCAACGGGAGATACGATATTATCAGAAACTATAAAAATGTCTGCCATTTCTCTATTATTAAATCAGCCCCTGCTGAATTTTCCACGCCAGGAAGAAGGGAGGGTTAATTAACTGTAGTTCTGATTTATCCTTATCCAGGAACACCTGTACCGAGGAACCCGTAGCCACCAGTTCGTTGGAAGCAGCGTTATACAAAAAATAACTGAAATTCATTTTCGCAGCTTCGGTGGGTAAAAATCTTGTTTCAACAATCACCCTGTCGCCATAACGAAGCGAACGTTTATAATCGCATTTTATACTTACGACGGGTACTATAAAACCATTTTTATAAAAATCAAGATAACCAACGCCGTATTTGTTGCCGAACGCTTCTCTTCCATCCTCAAAATACCGAATGTAATGCCCATGCCATACAATGCCTAACGGGTCAGCTTCATTGAAACGAACCAATACCTCTACCTTATTAATTAATTCGTTTTTCATGGAATGAGTTAGATGAAAAGGTAAATGAAAAATGTGAAACTTTAAAAAGGTGTCATTCTTAAGGTTTCACATTTACTCATTCTTATAAAACTATTAATAAGTTCAGTCA
>JBDSBP010000157.1:0-4702 GCA_039921525.1 Chitinophagaceae bacterium
TTTGTATGCATTAACCGAACCGCACGTACCCCGTATGCCATCTACTATGTTTAAAGGAAAAAGCGGATTTGGTTACAGAGGCGATGCGATTCTACAATTGGATTGGGCAGTAGGCAAATCATGGAGCATTTAAAATTGTTAGGGGTTGCAGACAATACCATTATTATTTTTTCAAGTGATAACGGGCCTGTATTAGATGATGGTTACCAGGACGGAGCAGTTACACAATTACATGGGCACACACCCTTGGGGCCGTTTCGTGGTGGTAAATACAGTTCATACGAAGCAGGTACAAGAGTTCCATTTATTATCAGTTGGCCAAAAAAAATAAAACCGGCTGTATCTGCCGCAATGATTAGCCAGATGGATTTGATGGCATCTTTTGCCCAGTTGCTCAATAAAAAATTGACATCAGGGGATGGCCCTGATAGTGAAAACATGCTGAACGCGTTATTGGGCAAATCTAAAAAAGGAAGAAACATTTTAGTAGAACAGGGATTGCCATCACTTGCTATTGTGAAAGATGACTGGAAATATATTGCACCGGATAATGGCAACGCAATGGATACGCTTACTAATATTGAATTAGGCAATAACCCGCTGTCACAATTGTATAATTTGAAAAATGATATTGGCGAAAAAAATAATTTAGCTGAAAAATACCCTGAGAAAGTGAAAGAATTGGTATCGTTCCTTTTGTCTGTCAAAAATAAAAAATAAAAATTTACGTATAATGCGATTAAAAATATCGGGTTGCCTCAGGTTGAGTGTTCTTTTGTTCTGCCTGCAATATAGCAGCACAGTTTCTGCACAAAGTAACCGCCCCAATATAATTGTTTTTTTGATAGATGATATGGGCTGGATGGATACTTCCGTGCCTTTTGGGGATAGCATCATGCCCTTGAACAAAAAATTTCATACACCCAACAAGGAGCGGTTGGCAAAAGAAGGTATGAAGTTTACCAATGCTTATGCCACGCCTGTATGTACGCCGTCCCGCATTAGTATGGTTACGGGCATGAATGCAACACGTCAGGGCGTTACCAACTGGACATCACCTACAAAAAATAACAACAGCGATGAGACCGATGGGGAATTTAACGCTGCACCCTGGAAAACAAATGGATTAAGTCCGGTAAAAGGAATTGCAAATACTGTTTGTGCAACAACCTTTCCGCAGCTTTTAAAAAATGCAGGTTATTTTACCATTCATGTAGGTAAGGCGCAATGGGCTTCCATGGGCACGCCCGGCGCTAATCCTTATAATTTGGGCTTTGTAGTTAACATTAGTGGCCACGCTGCAGGGCATCCGCAAAGTTATCTTGGTACAGAAAACTATGGCAACATTCCCACCAAAGCCAGTGTACAGGCAGTGCCCGATTTAGAAGAATATCTTGGCACAGACACTTTCTTAACAGAGGCATTAACGCAGGAAGCAATCAAAGCACCAGAATACCCCATCAAAAACCACGCGACTTTTTATTTGAATAGGGCGCACTATGCAGTACATATAGCATTAATAGCGGACGAGCGTTTTTAAAGAGAATGGATTTGATAAAAATACAGTAGTCCTTTAGCTAATAACTCAAATAGCAATGGCCAGCCTAACAGTATAGCAGCTTCAGCCGCATCTTCTGATGGCGGAGATGGTATATCAAACGTTAATCCTGACGATATTGAAAGCATCACTGTTTTAAGTGGGGCATCCGCCAGCGCTTTATACGGAAGCCAGGCGGCTAATGGCGTTATTTTAATTATAACAAAAAAAGGGAGGCCCGGTAAAACACAGATTAGCTTTTCTTCAACAGCTTCATTAAGCCAGGCATCATACCAACCTAAATTTCAAAATAGTTATGGACAAACTCCCGGAGGTTCTTCCCAAAGCTGGGGTCCCCGGATTAATAATGGTGGCGCAGATAATCTGGCTTTGTATTTTAACACTGGAGTACCTTATACCAATTCGATATCTGTTTCTTCCGGTTCTGACAAGGCGCAGACCTATTTTTCTTATGTTAATACAAGCGCATCAGGAATAGAACCTAACAATAAATTAGCACTAAATAATTTTAATTTACGCGAAACATCAAAAATGTTGAATGATAAATTAACGCTTGATGGAAGTGCCAATTTTATTAGTCAACATATTAACAATACCCCAATATTTAATAATGGTTTTAATGCGCTGCCTGGATTGTATCTTTTCCCAAGAGGCCTTGATATCACTCCATACAAAAACAATTTTGAAGTTCCTGACTCAACTAGAGGTGGGTTGATGAAGCAGAACTGGCCATTTAGTGAGGCGCTTCAACAAAACTCCTGGTGGGTAGCAAATAGAGATCCCAATTTTTTGAGTCGTACAGAATAATATTGAATTTTACCGCTAAATATGATATAAATAAATGGATGAGTATTCAAGCAAGAGCAAATGTTGAAAGAAGCACAGATAACTATGAGCAAGATGCTTATGCCGGAACCAGTACAAAATTAATAACCTTAATAAACGGCCAGCTTGTCGCTAATAATCAAACCAGTCAGCAAATTTACAGTGATGTTTTAGCCATCTTTAAAATACCTGCAAAATCGGATTTTAAGTTAAATGCTATCGTGGGTTCCAGTATAAATGAGAAGACAGAAGGATATAAGTTTGGCGCAGGACTGGGGCTATTTATTCCGAATGTATTTATTATGCAGAATGTGTCGGTACAAAATTCAGGGACTACTACAACCGGGAATATTCCAGCCGAAGGAAGCAATGTATCTACAATTCCCACAGCTCATAATCAAATACAGTCAATTTTTGCCAGTGGAGATATTTCCTTTAAAGACTATCTATTTTTAACATTTAGTGGCCGTAACGATTGGTCTTCCAACCTTGCTTTTACACCAAATGGCTCTTATTTTTATCCAGCCGTTGGGCTTTAGTTTCTTTTAAGCCAGGCAGTTAAATTACCTGAATTAATAAAGTTGCAAAATTAAGAGCCTCCTATGCTCAAGTGGGAAATACAGTAGGCACTTATGCTACCAATCCACTAAATCAACCGGGCCCTGGCGGTTCTGTGGTAAACAATGGGGTTGCGCCACTTCCTGTGTTGAAGCCAGAAAAAACAAACTCCTTTTAATACGGTACAGATTTGGGATTTTTTAAGAATCGATTGACATTTAATTTAACCTATTACAAAACAAAAACAGTAAATCAGTTTTATCAAATTATCCCAGCTATTGGCACAGGTTACACTGTAGGCTATACACCAACACGATATCATCAAATCCTACCGTTTTTTAATATACATCGTCCAATGAAAAAACAGGTTTGCGCTGCATCCATTGCCCGCCCCCGAAAAATCTGGGAACTCAACTGTTTCATTACCCAATTCGATGGATTGTTCACGTAAGGGGATGATAGCGCTCCATATGGCCGCATCGTACACATCCATAGGTGTAGGCATTTTGCACTTGATGGATTCAACAAAGGAATGGATAACGAAAAAATCCATTCCGCCATGGTTCTTCGTCACTTTTGGTGAATCACTCGGATTTAAAGATTACTATTCTACATAGCAAATCAAATCCATCCTTCCCATACACCTGCCTTCTATGTTTGTGATCGGATAATTTAACTTTCGACTTCTTTTTACACTTTCACCAAAAGTGACGAAGAACCTCCGCCATGATCCGCTCCTGCGTTTTCCTTACTCCAACTGGCCCCTAACGGATGATCATATTTGTCAAGCCATACTTTCGCATCGTTCCACTGGTGGGGCTTTGCTGATTTATCCTGTATATAAATTCAGTTGTTCACAGTGCGGCTTATCAACAATCGGTAGTAGAGGTGGTAGAGAAGAACTGTACGGATTTTATATCCGAATAGATGACTCTCAAAACCTCCGTGACGCTATTAAAGATATACCTGAAATGGAATGGGTAGAAACCATCATCAACAACAAAAAAGTAGAAGTGGCTGAGACGCCATTTCAACCCTTTGGTGCAAAGAAAACATATCGCGCCGTTGTAAAGCGCCGTAAAAGAAAAGACGGGCAATACGATGTATTTATACAAAGTCCTTACGCCTACTATGCCATCATGACCAGTAATGAAAAGCCGGAAGCCACTCCTGAATGGGTAACCAGATTTTAAAATGGCCGTGGCGACAGCGAAAGAAATTTTGATATACCTAACAATGACTTTAATTGCAACCGCCTTCCTTTTTCTTTCCTGGATGCCAATATGGTTTACCTGTTTGTTGCTGCTATGAGCTTCACATTATTTGAATGGATAAAGCAAGCGTTCTTTAACAAGGGTATCTTTGAAAATACAACGATGCGCTGCAAAAAATTTTTATGCGATTTTATAATACTGCCAGTCAAGTAGATAAGGACAGGCAGGCAATGGATTTACAAAATATTTACTTCAAGAACTTGCTGCAAACCATTATTTGAATAAATAATTTTCCAAGAACCCCTAAATTTTACCTGCTTTTTTGCAACGTTATCCAACGTAATGGCAAAGGTATGCAGTGCAAATAAAATTTAGCTTCCAATTACCGACTATATTGAATATTATTGATATACGAATTGACGGGGAGGCTATAAAAATGCCTGTGCATAACAATTTTGGCAAGTGATCCCAAAAGCTAAGGTATTTTTTTGAACGGATTTTTTACTTGCGGATTTTAGACATAAGCGATATCAATTTTATAATGTAA
>JBDSBP010000158.1:0-10134 GCA_039921525.1 Chitinophagaceae bacterium
CTTACACCCTGCAAACTAATAGGAAGATCCACATTAGTGTAATTGTGATTTAATCCGCTTATTACAATATTTTGGGCCAGCATTACATTATTGCCGATAGTTACCGGGCCTATGATAACATTACCCATCCCAATTCTTGTATTATTACCAATATGTACTCCTCCAACACCGTTATTGATTGTTGAGAAGTCTTCCACGCTGCTATAGTCGCCGATGGTAAATGGATGAAAAGGCACGACATCTATGCGCGTCCACCTGCATATGACAGCACCTTTTCCTTTTTTATGATAAAATGGATTAACAAACCATTTTACCCATGTTCTCGGTTTTGCCTGGTGTTTTGGAATCAAACACCAATGTATGAAAAGCTTTAAAGAAGAATTTGATTTAATAATTTGCACAAAACTCATCTATCTTATATTATGAGTTAATAATTATAATTGTAACGATATCCCTGGTGTTATGTCAACTCTAAAATGACGCTTTGGCTATCAGCCAAAATAACCGACAGTTTATGTTTGACATGACACTAGTAATTATCATTTCTATTCTTACTATTTATTAAAGACCCTGCTCTTCCATTTTAAAATCCGTAAACCGTGTGTCATGGATGACCACTCTTTCTTTGTGTTCGCTAATCTGGGCTAGTTCATTATAAACGGCCTCGGTTTCTCTGGCTGCATTTTCCCAGCTAAAGCGTTTCGCGTTCCTAAACCCTTTTTCCCGCATCTCCTGGTAAAGAACTGGATCAGTCAGCAACTTCAAAAACTGTTCGTAAATGTCACGAGGATTTTGCGGATCAATGAGGCTGGCGGCGCCCCCCGCGATTTCAGGCAAAGCAGATGTATTGGACGTAATGACTGGTACACCGCAGGCCATTGCCTCAATGATCGGCATACCAAAACTTTCGCGGTGCGAAGGGTATAAAAAAAGTGTTGCCAGATTATATAGGCTGGGAATATTGTTAAAGGAAACATAATCCAAAATCCGGATATGTTCAATGAGATCCGGCGCGTCTATTTGTTTTAGAAGGGTCTTGATATAATGGGTTGTGCAATCGGTGAGCACAAGCGGTAATGGTTCGGCTACACCTGCGATATATAATTTATAGGCATGCAATACACCTATCGTGTTTTTTTTAGGCGCCGTATTAGCAAAATGCAACAGGAACTTATCAGGTAACCCATATTTTTCTTGGCATTCATTTAAAATAGCCCGGTCCGAAATGGGTTTAAATTGTTTGTTTACCCCATTGTAAATTACCCTTACTTTATCTTCAGCTAAATTAAGCCGGTTAACAATAACTTTTTTTTCATATTCAGATACTGTAAGTATAATTGCCGCTTTTTTGGCAACCTTCGGTACAATGAACCGCCGGTAAAGATTTCCGAAATTTTGATAGGATGATCCTGAAAAACTTATCGATTCCATGTAAATAACATCATGTATTGTAATGATCAATGGTGTTTTGCAAAATAATGGAGCTGTGTTAGCCGTACAATGGAGAATATCCGGTTTAGTTTTTAGTAAGGCTTTTAATAAATATAATTGTTCCCAAATGGCATAGGTTGCATTGGCGAGAATATTCACGGTCAGGTTATTACTTTTCTCTAAACAACCCTTGTCCTCATCATCTTTTACAAAAAGAATGTATTCATTTGGTTTTTCTGATTTTTGCAACTGATGTATGATCTCCAGCGCAACGATTTCCATTCCATGTTTCTTACGGCGGAACAACCGCTGAACTTCTATCCCGACTTTCATAGGTTTTGGATTTCTGAGTGTATTGGATAACAACACATAGAAAACTCAAATTTGTCAATAAAATTGCAGCGAGGCAGGAATTAATTAGCAAATAAGTTGCATTTTTTCTTTTGTACAATTAACTTTTTTAAAAGTCGTTTCTTAATTTGCCACCGATAACCTTATTATGCACATTAATTAAACTGGGCCGCTTATTCATTTCCACCGTCTCAAAATGAATTATTTATGAATTGGATAGAAATAAGTTTCTGGATATGCTTTGGTATAGTATTTTACACTTACCTGGGATATGGGGTTTTGCTATATCTTTTGGTAAGAATTAGACGCCTGTTTAAACCGGGAGTAAAAACGCCCGCTACCTTTTTTGAACCTCCCATTACCCTGGTTATCCCATGTTTTAACGAAGCGGATATATTAGCAAGTAAAATTGAAAACTGTAATTTACTTGATTATCCGCCAGGCAAAATGTCAATCATTTTCATAACGGATGGATCCACAGACAACAGTGAAAAAATATTGAAGAGATGGCCTCATATCGAGGTATTGCACCAGGCAGGGCGCGCTGGGAAAACAGCAGCGGAAAACCGGGTAATGAAATTTGTAAAAACACCCTTTGTTATATTTTCAGATGCCAATACGATGTTGAATACTGCTGCAGTGAAAAACATCGTGAAGCATTTTGTGCAGGATAACGTAGGGTGTGTATCCGGTGAAAAAAAGATTATCAATGACGCCGCAGATAGTGCAAGCGCAGCCGGGGAAGGCATTTACTGGAAATACGAATCATTATTAAAAAAATTAGATTCGGAATTATATAGCGCAGTAGGGGCAGCCGGCGAATTGGTGGCATTCAGAACTTCGCTGTATAAAGATCTGCCGGAAGATACTTTGCTGGATGATTTCATGCAATCCATGCAAATAGCAGCTGCCGGTTACCGAATAGTTTACGAGCCGGAAGCATATGCCGTGGAAACAGCTTCAGCAAACATAACCGAAGAATTAAAACGTAAAGTTCGAATTTGCACCGGTGGATGGCAGTCTATCGTCCGCCTTTCCGGTAAATTACGAATGCAGGAAAATCCTTTATTATTTTTTCAATATATATCTCACAGAGTGCTTCGATGGACTGTTACACCCTTTTTATTAATTGCCATGTTTGTCATAAACATTTTCCTGGCCTTGGAAGAAAGTGGATTCTACCGGTTACTGATGGGAGCCCAGCTGATTTTTTACTGCGCTGCCATAGCAGGATTTATCCTGGAGAATAAGAAATTAACGTTCAAACCTGTATTTGTTCCTTATTATTTTTTTATAATGAACTATGCTGTGGTGGCGGGACTGTACCGGTTTCTATCATTTCGTCAGAAAGGGACCTGGGAAAAATCGAAGCGAAAACTGGCTTCCGTAAATAGCCGGGTTTTGTAGTTCAGTCGCCCCACGAACGGGGATGATCAAACTATGTAAGCAGGTAAATAGACTGCTTTGGCAGCATCGATGTGTTTGCCATCCTCAATATAGAGATTCCTTCGCTGGTATCTTTTGTAAATAATTTTTTGATCAATTAAGGCATGCTATTGCTACTTCATATTTGGATGGGAATGTGTATATAAAAAAAGCCTTCTCCAGGAGAAAGCTTTCTTTTCTTAATCAAAAAAATAACTATTTTTTAAAAAATGGACCTACGATGGCAAGAACCTGGTCTTTAGTTAGTGGCTCATCCCATCCCTCGGTAGCAGCATCAACGGATATTGCAAAACCATTGATATTAACTATTTCAACAGGGCCCTGTTTAGTATTTTCTTCCCCATCATAACTTGCCTGAACAAGCGGAGAATTGATACCGCTCATCTTTCCTGTGATCCACGGTTTTACATTGCCAACACCCGAGCCATACGCTTTGCGCATACTACGAATATGAGCAGCATGTCTTGCTTCTACCGAATGTATTTGAAGCGCGGCAGTTAAATAGGCTCCACCCTGCACGATCTCTGCGGCTCTTCCTTTATAAGCCCTTACACCAGTGTCTTCAAAAGTTTGAGCAACATTTAAAAACAGTTCAAAGTTTGTGAATACATCTTTAAAAGGACCCATGCCTGAACCTGCGCCTGCCGAAAAGTCAAACATTGGCGTACCGATTGGAACTCCGCCAGCTCCCTTGATGGCATTTTGCAGAAACATAACGTGCGCATTTTCATGCTTGGAAATTGTTTGGATAGCGGCTGTTGCGGCACCTCCGGGAATTAAACCCGGGCTTGCTAACGCCATATTATAGAAAGCAGCTTCAAGATATTCCAGTGTTAACGCATAATTTAATATATCAACCACCGAATCTTTGGTGCTTTTCGTACCGGCATATGTTTTCTGAAACAGGGAGCCGAATGCTAACGGAATGGCAGCCAGGGCCATCTTCCCACCGGCACTCGCAAAATTTTTCAAGGCTGTTCTACGCGTGTCGAGCTTGTCGTAGATGTCAGCGTCAACTTTCTCAATTTCTCCAAAAATATTATTAATATTCATACTTTAAATTTAATAGGTTGGTAAATGACTCGCGTCAATTTTTGTTTTGATATAAGTTCCGGCAATTGCTAACACCTCAAGTGGTTTACGGGTAGCGTCTAGTCCCATGGCATCAACTGTTGTACCATCCGCAAAAGTTCCGTTACTAATGAGATCACGAACTGCTGCTGCATGACGCGCTTCAACCGATACGATTTTGCCGGCAAGTACAAGGTAATCAGCTGACATTATTAATCTTCCCGCCCCGTTATATGCTGATACACCAAGATCTTCGAAAGCTTTTGCTGTGCCCAGCACACTGTCGCGTGAAGAGAATGTGATAGAACTCCAATCAAAGTCCAACGCAGGGATAGCCATTCCACCCAGGGCATTTTTGAAGAACTCCCTATGCGATATCTCGTGATCGCGGATATCAGTTAACAAGGAAAGCTCCATAGGAGAGATGTTGTTGTAGGGTTTTGAAACCACCAGCGTATAAAACGCAGCTTCAAGTTGCTCCAGCGCATAGGCATAGTTTAATATTCCAATGTCGCCCGTACCAAGGTCAACCGTGCCTTCCGCGGTAATAGTGTTATTTTGCACATTGTTAGTATCCATAACCTGCTCTTTGGAACAAGCGGATGCAACAACCATTAAACCGGTTGCCGCGCTCGCATAACCGAGAAATTTTCGCCGGGATAATTGCGCGATGGGCGCTTCACCCGCTCCCATCTGCTTTGTTTCAGATAAACTTTTAGACATTGTTTTGTTTTTAATGTTTTTAATTTGAATTTTGATGTGCTGTGTTGAATTATCGATCTATATTAAATATCTGTGGTGCCGTGTAAGTAGCTACAGTTATTTTTAAGATATTAGATCTACGACATTCATTTGATACTGGATTTAAATATGTTAATTAATTTTCAATTAAAAGGTTTGGGAGATATTATAGCTCACTATGTTTAAATCTTGGTACAGACTTGACTAAAAAGTCTAAACAAAGGGTACCGCAGATGTTTTAAAATTATGTAACATCGTTACTACCTTAAAACCTTCTGTTACGTCACGCACCTTTATATTTATAAAAAGTAAATCTAAAAATTCCTGTTTAACGTAATTTGAAAGGCCCGACTAAAAAAGATCAACCAAAGAACTAATATGGGTAGCATTTTAAGACATTTTGCATTTCTCTTATTAATTGGCTTTGTGTTGATAGCCTGTAAAAAAGATGCTAACAGGGTAATAGCACCCAATACTATTGTTGAAACAGAACCTGCCATTCAAAAGCCGGTCACAGTAAAGATCATTGATGCCATTGGAGGTTATTATGAAGCGTTGCCAGTTCATTATAATGAAACAACGAAATCTTATCCGTTGCTGGTATTTATTCCCGGCGCAGGGCAGTATGGTAATGGTGGGGCTGATCTACCGGTTGTGCTAAATGACGGGGTGGCTAAACTTATTGACAAGAAAAAATTCCCGCCAAACTTTAATGTGAAAGGAGAAAATTTCTCTTTGATCGTTTTATCTCCCCAATTCAACTATTATCCCTCGAATTTTGACGTGGCAACTTTTATAAATTATGCGAGGCAGAATTATAGAATAGATTCGACCCGTATATATATGTCGGGGTTAAGTTTGGGCGGATTTGTTACTTCGGATTTCTCGGCTGAGAATACTTCACTGATTGCCGCTGCCGTACCCATTTCCGGCGTTTTATTAAGTGGCGATGTAATAGAAAGATGTGAGAAAATTGCGCACGGGAAATTGCCCCTCTGGGTATTTCACAATACTGATGACCCTACCATTAACGCTACTGAACCCATGCGGTTCGTTTCCTTAATAAATAATGACAATCCATTAATCCCGGCTAAAATTACATTATTTAAGGCAGCTATTCATGATGCATGGACCCAGGCTATAGACCCTTCTTACAAAGAAAATAATATCAATATATACGAATGGATGTTGCAGTATAAAAAATAACCTGATGGACTAGTGTTATGTCTGCTTTAAAATGACGCTATGGCTATCAGCTATCAGGTATCGGTTATCAGCTATCAGCCAAAGCTTTTACCTTAAGATTTGGCGCAAACATCGTTTTCATTATTTGAGTTTATCAAAAAGAGTTTATATTTTATCCGCATACAAACAGACATATCAGTTGAGCATAAGGTATTCATGGCTGATGGCTGATAGCTGACAGCTGATGGCTGATAGCTGATGGCTGATAGACATGCGTCATTTAATGCTTGACATGACACTAGAAACTTTTTACAGCTTCGCCCATGTCATACACTTTTATTACATCGTTTAGTATAGCTTGTAACAATGAACTCCCCGCGGCACTTCTGAAGCCACTGGAACAATGCACCACCAAAGGTTTATTAGTGGGAATTTCATTGAACCTGTTCCTAAGTTCTGGCAGGGGAATTATCAGGCTATCTGAAAATATTGGATTGTCTGCAACCTCGCTATCATTCCTCACATCAATTATCGTAAAAGCATCGGTGTTCTTCCTAAAAGATTCAATATCCAATTTATCAGTGTGCTCACTTGAATAATCTATTATCAGGGCTTCTTTAATTTGGGATTCGTACCCTATAGCAGCGCATCTTACCATCAGTTTACGTAGTTGGGTTTCGTTTTCTGATCCAAGGTAAAATTCTTCTTTTGGATGGATGATACTCCCTAGCCAGGTTTCAAATTTGGTCTGGTTCATTATGTTTATGGAATGCTTTAAGTGGCCCTCTTTGAAAACATTTTCAGTCCTGGCATCGATGATCCATAAATCTGCGTTTAGACTTTGTTCATCCGTTTCATTTTTAATTGCGGTAATTTTTATAGTTTCTATGCTTTCGTGCATTTTTGGCGCCCCATTTATATTAAGCATTACATCAAAAGGAAAATATAGCGGTACAAAGGGCTGATCAATTAGCAGTTTTTGAACAAAATCATCTTCCGTCATAAATTGCAGGGACCAGTTCGATTCCTTTTCCTTTCCGATTGTACTGCTATTGGCATCGCTGAGTGACTTGCCACAAAGCGTGCCTGCACCATGTGCAGGATAAACAATTACATCATCCGGCAAAACCTTTAGTTTATTTTGCAGGGAATGATACAACTGTCTTGCGAGCACTTCTCTGGAGAATTGTTCATTACCATTTTCTTCCCGCAGGTCTGGCCTTCCACAATCGCCAATAAATAAAGTGTCCCCTGTAAAAACGGCCATTTTTTTATCGGTATGTTCCAGTACAACGCATATCCCGTCAGGTGAGTGACCGGGTGTATTAATGGCCGTAAGCCTTATTTTACCTATTTCAATTTGCTGCCCCTCATTAAATGACTGATGGGGAAAGGCCGCTTTTAGCATTTCACTAACGTATATTGTGGCTCCGGTAAGTTCATGCAATTCCAAATGACTGCTTACGAAATCGGCATGTGCATGTGTTTCAATAACCCCTGTTATCTGTGCTTCATTTTCTTTCGCATACTCAAGATATACCTGCGTGTCTCTCGAAGGATCAATCAAAATAATTTCGCGTTTACAATTACTTAAAATAGCATAGCTGAAATGAGCAAGATTTTTATCTTCAAACTGTTTAATTTCCATTTAATGAATTTTCTGGTAAAATTATTCTATCATAAACGGCAATGTAGTAATAGTTATCATAAAAGCAGCCTTTTTTGATTACTTGATAATGAATGTGCACAGGTGCCGGCTGTAATCCCATCGCATGCCCGAATAAATTGCATAAACTGTATTTTGCAAACCGCCTGGGGTTTTATAATATTCCGTTCTTTAGAATAAATAATTTATAGGCATAAGCGGTGCTAAGCCATGCCTCACCGGAATGCATATTCGTAAACAACAATTTTTTTAAACTTTTCTCCTCCGTCATTCAGCACTCCGGGGGCTCTTCTACAGATACTTTCGCAAGTAAAGAAAGCAACTAAACAGATAAAATTGTACTTTCAGGATATCTTTCCCGATCATTGCCTTAGTAAGAGTAACTAAATGAACACGTGCATGATAGCGCCCCAGAATAGTAATATCGGAACAAAACAAAAAGCGCTGGCGATCAATTTAGATCCCCAGATTTATGGCTCATTCGCTGAAATTGGTGCGGGCCAGGATGTAGCTGCCAATTTTTTTAAGGCGGGGGCATCCTCGGGCACTATCGCCAAAACCATGTCGGCTTACGACATGCTGTTTTCAGATGCAATCTACGGCGCCGAGGAAAATCGTCGGTACGTGAGTGAGCACCGGCTGATAGCGATGCTTGAACGTGAATATGGATTGCTGATTGAACGACTGGCGGCTCAACGCAGTGAAACAACAACCTTCTTCGCTTTTTCCGACACCGTTTCAGCACTCAACTATCACAAAACTAATGTCGGGCATGGCTGGATGGGGGTACGTTTTCAGCTAAAGCCGGGCGGCGACTTTAATGATGTTGTGCTTCACGTAAAATTGTTAGACACCGACAATAACCAGCAACAACAAGCGGTAGGAATTTTAGGTGTTAACCTGATTTATGCCTGTTTTTACTATCCTGAAAATACATTTTTGTTTTTACTTTCGTTGATGGATGACCTGTCAAAAGATCGCTTCCAAATAGACATGATACGATTTGAAGGGCCGGATTTTATTAAAGTTGATAACCGGCTTATGAGCCTGCAACTCGTGGAAAGTGGTTTTTCGGACGCGGCCGTTTTTGGCCCGGACGGTAAAAACCTGCAACCTTCCGAAGTGTTATATAAAAAGCATATTGTTGTAGTCCGTGGACGATTTCGTCCCGTTATCAACGTACATGAAGATATGGTGAGGACCGGCTTGAAACAGTTCCTGGAAGAACCGGATGTTGACAAAACAAGAGTGGTAGTATTAACAGAACTAACCTTGCAATCTTTAAAAGAAAGAAATGCCGATCTGACCGCTGAAATTGATAAGAAAGACTTCCTCGACAGGGTTGATATCCTTTGTTCACTCGGGCACACGGTGATGATTTCTAATTTTCATGAGTATTATAAACTGGTGGCCTACCTCTCAACCATTACCAAATTGAAACTTGGGGTAGTATTAGGATATCCAAACCTGGAATACATATTTTCCGAGGAACATTATAAAAAACTGACGGGTGGCATCCTGGAATCTTTCGCTACGTTATTCAGCCGCAAGGTAAAACTGTTTATTTACCCGACTTTGCGCGATGGGGTAATTCAAAATTGCGATCGGTTTCAATTGCCGCCGCACCTGATAGACCTATACCGGTACCTTATTGCCAACGATAAAATCGAAGATATTCTTGACTACAACAGGAATAACCTTAATATACAAACAGATACCGTGTTACAACTGATAAAACAAGGTGCTCATGGATGGGAAGAATATGTTCCCGCCGAAGTGGCTACTACTATCAAAGAACGAGGCATGTTTGGATATACCGGTGAAAATAATGGCAGTAGCCTGGGCAAGATTGCAACGGAGGATGGCGATAAGCTTATGAATATACCTACTTGACCAGTCCACATTTTGTAGATGGATGTTTCAAATAAAATAACGTTGATGTATATGGATATTTATCTGTTGGTAATGACCCGGGCAATGTCTTTACGTTGAGATGGTGTCTACATAGTAAACCAGCTTAACGATGGGGGCTGACCAAAAACTCAAAAGAAGGTCGAACCCTCTTTTTAGTCGGCATCTACAAAATTTACGAAAACTAAAAAGCGTAACTTAATGTAATTCTCCTTTGTGGTTGCTTTTACCGGGTTCATACAGTTATATAACAACTGTCAGGGGGAAGCAAATCATATATTGACTATAATGTTTTCAACATAACCGCCAGTTCAATTTGGGGGTGAATATCA
>JBDSBP010000159.1:0-3717 GCA_039921525.1 Chitinophagaceae bacterium
CAGTCAGGGCGGGGGCAAGCCCTGCCCCTACAAACGCCCAGCATTCCAGTCAGCCCCTGGCTCAAAACTCTGGTCCATGGCGGCAATTATAAAAACCCTACGTTTTGGGCAGCCCCTTTATTATAACTCTAATTCTTCGCGGAATTATATAATAGGTATGAGATAAGAATGGCATGAAGTATGAGCTATAGTCAGGAATAAACTAACTTCAAGCTTCATTAACAATTAACAATTAACCATCTCCTTGTTTGAATTCTTTAAGAAAAAGAAAGTCCTTGCCAATTTCAGTGGTATTTCCACCGATATGCATTCGCATTTATTACCGGGAATAGATGACGGGTCGCCTGATGTCGAGACGTCTATCGCCCTGATCAGGGGTCTAATGGAACTTGGTTATAAAAAATTTACCACCACCCCTCATATAATGTGGGACATTTATCAGAATACCCACGAAACCATCAATGCTGCCCACACCGTTTTAAAGAACGCGCTAAAAAAGGAAAAAATTAAAGTAAATATCCGCGCAGCAGCAGAATATTTTCTAGATGATCACTTTGACCAACTTCTTGAAGATAAAACACCGCTTCTCACCATACATAATAACCTGGTATTAGTAGAATTTTCTTTTGTGAATTCTCCTTTTGACCTGAAAGAAAAGCTCTTTAAATTGCAAATGAGCGGCTACCAGCCGGTATTGGCGCATCCTGAGCGATATCTTTACTTCAGGGATAACAAAGAATTTTACAACACCCTAAAAAATGCAGGATGCCTGTTCCAGTTAAATCTTCTCTCCCTCAGTAATTATTACGGCAAAGCATCTACCGAACTGGCTCATTATCTTATTAAAAAAGAGTACATAGATCTTTTAGGTACCGACCTTCACCATGAGCGCCACCTTGAGTCATTACGATTCTCAGGTTCCACGATGGGTACCATTAACAAGCTCCTTGATTCCGGTAAGATTCTAAATGGAAGTTTTTAGCTTCCTTTATTGCATATTTCTAGTGTGATGTCAACGTTAAAATGACGCTTTGGCTAACAGCCTTCAACTATCGGCTGTCGGGAGGAAACAGATTGACCTGCTGATAGCCGAAAGCTAATGGCTGATCGCAAATGAATGGGTTATCTTACACTTAACACTAGACGTTTACTATACAGCCGGACTCTCATCCCGTGACTCGGAGTACCTATTCCAGGGCAACGCATCCCATCTTAAAAATATGCCCATCTCAATGCTAAAGGTAATCTGCCTTTAGCTGCTTCCAGTTCTTTTGATCTCTATCTCATCTCTATCCAACATTTTGTTTAATTTTTTGTTACTGTATATTAATCAGTTAGATCAGCTTTAATCTAAATTTATTTTTTAAAAACAGTTTTTAATTTTAAAATAGGTATTATTTTATGAATGCGTTTACCATAAAAGACCTGGAGAATTTGTCCGGTATTAAAGCGCATACTATACGTATATGGGAGCAGCGCTACACCTTCCTTAAACCCCGGCGTACAGATACTAACATACGTTATTATAGTAACGAGGAATTAAAAACTGTTTTAAACATAGCCCTTTTGAACAAATACGGCTATAAGATTTCCCACATTGATAAAATGAGGCCTGAAGAGCTGATCGATAAAATTGTTACATTATCCAATACCCAGGCACAGCAGGAAAGAATGATTAATGAGCTGGTGCAGTTTATGGTAGACCTGGATATGGATAAGTTCGAAACAATGCTTGACAGTTATATCACAGCAAGGGGCATTGATAAAACCATTACCCAGCTTGTGTTTCCCTTCCTGGAAAAGATAGGAATACTATGGATGACCAATCATATAAATCCTGCCCAGGAGCATTTGATTACCAACATCATCAGGCAAAAATTAATTGTGGGTATAGAAGGAGCCTTTACTCATTTCAAGAGTAATAAAACAGTATTGCTTTTTCTGCCCGAAGGCGAACATCATGAACTGGGTTTGTTATACATGTACTATCTTTTAAAGAATAAGGGAATCAAGATCCTTTATCTTGGCTCAAATGTGCCCCTTAATGATGTGGCTTTTGTGGCAGAAGTAAAAAAGCCTGATTACCTATACACACACCTTACATCCGTTGCCAGTAATTTTAATTTCGATAAGTTCCTCAATAATCTCCAGGGTAAATTAAACGGCTTTCAACTTGTCATCTCCGGGCAGGTTACCCAGACTTATAAAAGGAAACTACCTGCGTTTGTTAATTGCAAAAGATCGCTTTCTGAAGTGATGGAGTTCGTTTCAGAGTTGTAAACCGTGGTCCGGTTTTTATATATAATAATCTCAATTGGTGTTAACGCTTGAATATGTTTGTTTTACCTTTTAACAATTAATTTTAAACAATAATTTGGTAGATGTGGCAAATTGTGTTTAATTTTGGGTACGAATTAATTAAACAGATACTTATATGTCATCTTTAGAATTCAACCAACTTTTAGTCAACAATGCAGAATTTTTAAAACCATTTGCGATTACGCTAACAAGGGATAATGAGGCTGCACAGGATCTCTACCAGGAAACACTTTACCGGGCTCTTGCTAACAAAGATAAATATAACGTAGGAACGAATATCAAAGCATGGTTATATACCATCATGCGTAATATTTTTATCAATAACTACCGCAGAAGGGCAAAACAGAATACAATTTTCGATAGTACTCCCAATGATTTCCTGTTAAATTATAACCAGGCCGTTGAAACCAATGTGGCGGAGAGTAATTTAAAATTAAAAGATATAAATATCGCGATTCACGGGTTGCCGGAAATTTTTAGAAACCCGTTTCTGTTGTATTTTGATGGTTATAAATATCATGAAATAGCAGACATTTTAAAAGAGCCGTTAGGTACCATCAAAAGCCGTATACACTTTGCGCGCAAGTTATTGAAAACACAGATTCAACGCTTTTGAGTCGTGAATGAATTATTGTTCAGGTAGTTTAACGTGGTTTGCACTTTACAGGCAAGCCATTTTTTTTAAATAACCTGTATTGTTAAGCCAGGAGAAATTATAAAGAAAGTGTCAAAAAAAGCAGTTGTTATAGGGGCGGGATTTGCAGGCTTATCCGCCGCCTCGTTTTTGGCCAAAGCCGGACGGGAAGTACACGTAATTGAAAAACATGCAACACCCGGAGGCAGGGCTCGTCAATTTTCGGAAGATGGTTTTATGTTTGATATGGGCCCAAGCTGGTATTGGATGCCTGATGTTTTTGACAGATATTTTCAACAGTTCGGAAAAATGCGGGCTGATTATTACAAACTCCAGCGATTAGATCCTTCATACCGCGTTTATTGGAATGATGGACCGATGGATATGCCTGCTGATAGTAAAGAGCTTCAACAGTTATTTGAATCCATTGAACCGGGTGCCGGTAAAAAGTTACAACAATTTTTATTAGAAGCGGCTTATAAGTATAAAGTCGGCATGCAAAAACTGGTTTTTAAACCCGGACAATCATACAGTGAGTTCCTGGATTGGGAGGTAATAAAAGGTGTATTTAAACTGGATGTTTTTACTTCCATGAAAACACACGTTCATAAATATTTTCGCCATCCGAGGCTAAGGCAAATACTCGAGTTCCCGGTTTTATTTTTAGGAGCTTTGCCTAAAAACACCCCTGCCTTATACAGCCTTATGAATTATGCCGATATGATTGGTGGCACCTGGTACCCGCAGGGAGGAATGTATAGCAT
>JBDSBP010000160.1:0-16760 GCA_039921525.1 Chitinophagaceae bacterium
CTCATACCTCATACCTCATACCTCATCATACCTCATACCTTGCTATCCCCCGCCCTTGCAAACACTTCTTTATCTATCGTATGAAATGCCACTATTTCAGGGTTCTTTACGCGGCTGTTATAATTCTTGAAAAGGCTGTGCCAACGGAGTTTTAGTACGCCAAGAATACCTTCTTTAACAATTCCCTTATTCATTTTAGATATCCCAAACTTGCGGTCTTCGAATATAATGGGAACCTCTTTTATTTTGAAACCCAATTTCCAGGATGCAAATTTCATTTCTATCTGGAAGGCATACCCTATAAATTTTATCTCATCGAGGTTAATGGCTTGTAATACATTCTTTTTATAACATACAAAACCGGCAGTGGAATCTTTCACAGGCATCCAGGTTATCAAACGGGTATATATCGAAGCTCCTTTTGAAAGTAACACTCTTCCCCATGGCCAATCTACATTGCCTCCTCCTTTTACATACCGGGAACCAACTGCTACATCGTATCCGCCGTATTTACAGGCTTCGTATAAACGCTGCAGATCGGCCGGACTATGTGAAAAGTCTGCATCCATTTCCATGATGTAGGAATAGCCCTTTTCAATGGCCCATATAAATCCATAAATATAAGCTGTTCCAAGGCCTAATTTGCCTTTACGTTCCGCCAGGTGAAGTATTAACGGGTATTTAGACTGGAGTTTTGTTACTAACCCGGCAGTGCCATCGGGGGAGCTATCATCAACTACCAGCACATGAAAGCCCTGCTGCAATGCAAAAATTGCATGGAGAATCTTTTCAATATTCTCAAGTTCGTTGAATGTAGGTATGATAACTATTTTTTCCAATCGCTCATCTATGATTTCCGAAATTACAATATCAATCCGTAGGAGAAGTAGAAAAAAAGACAGTTCGGCTGTTTTATCCCTTTTTTAACATCGTTCGATTAAATATCTCTGTAAGTTTTTGTTTTGTATGTAAGGTAAAATCACCTTTCATCATCCAATCGTAATACTGGGGCTCTGTTTTTAGTACATCCGCCACAGCACGACCTTTATATTTGCCAAAATTAAATATCTCTATTTCATTTTCCATTATAAATCGACGGGCGAAATCAATGATCATATCTTCCCCTGTAAATTTCAGTATAGAGTCTATCGTATTACCCAATTGTTCATATTTTAACAGCTGGGCTTCTAAAACTTCACAGGTAGCAACTGCATCCGCTTCTGCTCCATGTGCACCTTCCAGGTTTTTTTCACAGTAAAATTTATAGGCGGCAGTGAGGGTACGCTGCTCCATCATATGATATATCTTTTGAACATCCAGCAGCCTTCGTCCTTTCATGTCAAATTCAATACCAGTTCGCAAAAATTCTTCCATTAACAAAGGAATATCAAAACGGTTGCTGTTATACCCGCCAAGATCGCAGTTATCCAAAAACTGTTTGATCTCATTCGCGACCTGTTTAAAAACAGGCGCATCCTTCAGTAGTTCGTTTGTGAGGCCATGTATTTCCGTAACGTTTGGTGGAATCGGGATCTCCGGATTGATAAGTTTGCGTTTAACCTGCCTGGTGTTATCCGGTAGTATGCGCACAATCGCAATTTCACAAATACGATCAGTTCCCAGGTTAATCCCGGTGGCTTCCAGGTCGATAAAAGCCAGGGGTTTTTTTAATGCTAACATTGATTTAAATTAGTTCAGTGTTGATGGATACTGCTTATTACCCATTTCGCTTTCACATACCCTGGTAAAGGATTATTAGTTTTGAATTGCTTGCTTATCTTTAATCAGGGAACCCGTTCTACAAAATTAACAGCCTATCCATTTAAAGGTATTAATAAAATTACGCTGCCTTATCCATAAATTCACTTCCTAATTTCACTTCAGACGAGTTCTTTGTCTATTAACCTGTTGGCAAAGGTAATAATATCTAAGCCATCATAATTGCCACTACTCATTAACAGTAAAGTGGCGTTTGTGTAATCCTGCTGAAGCATCCAGTGTTCCAGGGTCGCCTTTTCGTTGATTACAATAAGGTCCTCTTTTGCAAACCCTTCTATTACATCTGATTTCTTTAATTCGGGTAATTTTTTGATTTCCAGGGCATGACTGGAGTAGAATACAACGGCGGTATCAGCAAACTCCAATGCGCCTTTATACTCGTGCATAAACCCTGTATTTAAGCTGCTATAGGTATGCAATTCCAGGATGGCGATGAGTTTTTTGGTTGGAAATTGTTGTCTTATGGCTTCCATGGTGGCTTTTACCTTAGAAGGCGCGTGGGCGAAATCGCGATAAACCCGAAGTTTATCATTCATTGCTATTAACTCTAAACGTTTAGCGGCACCTGTGAAATTTGAAATGGCTTCTAAAAATATGGAAGTTTCCATACCCAATTCTTTGCATACCAGCCATGCAGCGTTTAGATTCAGCAGGTTATGATTGCCAAAAACTTTCATTGTTGCAGTTTTGCCTTCCAGGATAATGACTGTCTGGTCGTTTTCTATATGGAATTCTGGAAGGGAATAACCCTTTTTTCTGACAGAAGAAGGATGTTCTTCTACTAACTTCTTCAATACAGCATCTGTTTCGTTATATATTAATAATCCGCCCGGTTCAATTTTATTGATAAAAATATTGAATTGATCCAGGTATAGTTTAAAACTGGGAAAAACGTTGATATGATCCCAGGCGATACCTGTGATAATGGCAATATGCGGAAACAGGAAGTGAAATTTCGGCCGTTTATCTATAACACTCGCAGGATACTCATCACCTTCACACACTATTACAGGTGCATCGGTGATATTAACCGATTGGTCAAAACCCTCCAGTTTGGCACCTACCAGGTAATCAAAAGAGCTGCCGGTATATTTCAAAACATGCATGATCATCGAAGTAGTAGTAGTTTTACCATGACTTCCGCCTACTACCACCCTGGTTTTATTCCTGCTTTCCTGGTAAATGTATTCGGGAAAGGAATAAATTTTAAGATTCAGTTCCTTTGCTTTCTTCAACTCTTCATTATCGCCCCTGGCATGCATGCCCAAAATGACCGCATCCAGTTCAGGTGTAATCTTTTCCGGAAACCAGCCCGTGGAAGCTGGTAAAATTCCCTCCCTTCTTAAATTTTCCCGGGCCGGTTCAAAAATTTCATCATCACTTCCCGTTACTTTGTAGCCTTTTCTTTTTAAAGCTATCGCTAACTGATGCATCACACTTCCCCCAATAGCTATAAAATGAACTCGCATAATCAATTATTTAATAAGGCTTAAAAGTATTTAAGGCATATAGATTCTCAAAATATATTTCCCGCCTTTTTCGTTCTGCTGCAGATATGGAAAAAAAAGCGTTCCTTTGTAGAATCAATTCTATTTTCTGAATTGATGCGGTACGTTTATTTAAATTCGACAAAAAATGAAACTTAAGTTTCTTGTAATTCTGATACTTCTCTCCTCTTCGATGGCTTTAATTTCCTGCACTACATCCAGGGGTGGCTGCAAAGCGACACAGGGTTATGTTGGCTATGGGCGTTAACATCTTTTTAAA
The DNA here is from genome assembly GCA_039921525.1 of Chitinophagaceae bacterium. Classification (GTDB taxonomy): domain Bacteria; phylum Bacteroidota; class Bacteroidia; order Chitinophagales; family Chitinophagaceae; genus JADCRZ01. The sequence goes on from JBDSBP010000160.1 coordinate 3,547, forward strand.
AAACGGGTAATAGAAAATCGGATACTGTTAGTCCGACAATCTTATAACATGTTCTGACTGACATGTTTCTCTGCGTTCTGGTAATATTCATGCACCCTTTTAGCAACCTTTTAATTAAGTATTGTTTTTATAATGGCAGGATTTATAATAACTGCAGGCAATACTGCCCTGTTAAGTATTGAAGACATTGGAAGCCATTTTAGAAACTTCGCAAGCCATATTTTTAAATAATTATCAGCATCTTATGGATTGGATCATCATAAATTCACCAGCCCAGCTGGAAGAGATAAGGGAAAAATCTAAAACAAAACCGCAGGTTATTTTTAAACATTCCACTCGCTGTGCCATAAGCAGCATGGCCAAAAGCAGGCTAGAGAAAGGCAAAAAACCCGACAACATCGATTTTTATTACCTCGATCTTATCCACTTCCGCTCCCTCTCTACAAAACTTTCTGACGACTTTAACGTTTGGCACGAATCACCGCAGGTGCTTCTTATTAAGGATGGAACTTGTATATATGATGAAAGCCATTCCGCCATCAGGATGGAAGATATTTTGAAGAAGGTTTGAGGCGTGAGCAAGAACAATAAGCATAATTTCGTAAATCCCGTGAATGCTGCTCTAGTGTCATGTCAATAATAAACTGTCGGTTATGTTGGCTGTCAGTCTTCAGCTATCAGCTGTCAGCTATCAGGAAAACAATACGAGAAGTTGTTTCCTCCTGATAGCTGACAGATGAAGGCTGATAGCCAAAGCGTCATTTAAAGTTGACATAACACTAGTTTCTCTTATAAAAGTTCAATGACACCGTGCCAGCCATGGCAGGTTTTTCGCTTAACGTAAAAAAGCCCGTATTGTCATTTTTAAAACCAACAGCTTCTCCCTGAATTTCTAATTGATAAGTGAGTGCCGTGGAAGGTTTTTTCAATACATCTTCAATTGTTTCCATAGCTGCCCGTTTCCAATAATTTAACGTGGTGTATGTTTTTATAATTATCTCCCTGCCATCAGGAGAGATACCTGCGCCTACAACCACTTTCAGAGGCAATGACCCTACCAGGATAGCTTCAGTGATGCCGCCGGTATTTTGCGGATAAGGCAGTTTATAAATATTGGTTCTAAGATCGCTTTTAGTAATTATAAATATATCTTTTGAATCATTATCTACAAACATGGCCTCTGCGTTGTTAGAACCATCGGGATATTTGAAAGCAACCTTATCAAACGTTTTTATAGTGTCTGTAGATGCCGTCGGCTCCTTGAAGCGGTAAATATAGTAAGTAAGGTTTTGTAAAAAATTATCGCCAATTTCTGCCAGGTAAATGTAGTAAGCTGTCGGATCAGGGCCCTTAGCCAGTGCCATATCCTCCCAATCCCTATTCTCCACACCTTTAAGGTACATTTTTTTGGAGAGCGTACCATCATACGCCAACAAGGCTAATTCAGGCGGGTTTCCACTATCTTGCTCAACCCATATATATCCTGCATTGACCCTGCTATCTGCTATACCTGAAGCCTCATCAACAGCTCCGGCTTTTACGGGCGCAGCTACCGGAGAATCAGCAAAAACATGATTGGTAAGATCACTAGTGGAATGTTGCTGACAGCAGGTAAATAAAAATAAGATATACGCGAAGACCATTACTTGTTTCAATAGACTGAGTTAAGATATAGACGAGTGTTCTTTGGATATTCACTACTAAACATTCTTTAAACCTACCTAAATTACTAATATTATATTATAACCGGATACGGCTCTGGGACATTAATATTATTTTAATGCCGGGTGATAAATCAGCACGGATTTCACCAGGGTATAGCAGCGGAATTAGACCAGTAAGTTCGTATGTCATCAAGCACTTTGGCCAATCCTTCAAAGCTAACCGGCTTTACAACATAGGTATTGGCGCCCAATTCATAACAACGTTTTATTTCGCTTTCATTTTTAGTAGTGGTAAAAACAACAACCGGAATTTTTTTAAACACAGGATGTTGTTTAATTTCTTTAAGGGCCTCCCGCCCATCCTTTTTAGGCATATTCAAATCAAGCAAAATGAAATAGGGATAGTTATAAGAGGAACTATTATAAATATTTAAAAGAAATTCTATTAATTCAACACCGTTTTCTACGAATTCCAATTTGTCGTCATAGCCTTTTTCTTTGAATGCTGTCTGCAATAAAAAGCGGTCATCTGAATCATCTTCTGCAATAAGGATAAAAAGTTTTTGCATAGTCGACAAAGCTATGTAAAAGCCGTTATATTAGAATATATGAGAATCGGGTAATTCTATAAAACCAGGAAAAGAGCAACGAATTTTGAACTATTTTACCAATTATCCTTTAAAAGCGCATTTGTGATGGAAGGAAAGGTAACACCAGGGTGAATGTCAATGATTATGTTTTTTTTTGGAATAATTTTAGATCCATTATTATTAAACTGTCAATTACATTTTATGGAAAATAACAATTCTAATCAGCAACACCATCGTAAAGCGAACATGTCGAATATTATATTCGGCACCTCATCAGATATAATTGAAGAGGGATTACATACCGGGCAATTTCTGGAAACAAATGGTGATAAAGAAATTCCAGGGATAGATGATAAAAACCAGATTGTTAATGAGCAGGAACAAAATGAAATTGTAAATCCTTCGGAAGAGAGTTTTAACGAAGGTATCTCGCCAGCCTCCACTATTAAAGAAAATATAACCACGAGCGAGAAAAAAGAACTTCCGAAAGAAGAAAAGTAGGCATGTTATTAATCCCAAGTTTGAGGTATGAGGTAACTTTCGTTATTCCTCATACCTCTTTTGTGACAACTAAAAGTCAATTCTCGTACACTCTTATATTCACGACTTTTTTAGTCCACCTGCAATCAACGAGATTAAAAACAGCACTATAAAAATGAAAAACAGAACCTTTGCTATAGAGGCTGCTCCTACTGCAATTCCAGTAAAGCCAAATACAGCGGCAATAATAGCAATGACTAAAAAAATAATTGTCCAGCGTAACATAGTAAATGTTTTAAGGTTATTAAAAATTTAAGTGAATATCTGGGCTTCCATGTACCAGTATCTAATCGTAAACCATAATTTCTGTGCCATTGGAAATTGAAAGTATATGTTGCCCTTTTGATGCGTTGTTGAGCAATAATTTACCCGATATAATACCACAACTGCTATTTAATCTTCTCATGTAATCCTGCATGAGTTCTCTGAAATTATAAAGGGAAGATTCAAATACGATTTATGGCAAGATTTCAGCAATTTGGGGAAATTGATACACAGGAACCTAATTCTTTAAATATCCTCTAACCAGTATATTATTCAGCAAGTAAGATATTTAGTATTATTGTAATAGATAACTTTGAACGTAACAGGCAGAAAATTTCGGCAAATTTTATTTTTGGAGTCTCGATTGTAGTAGAAGTATCAAATCATGTACTATGCTGCATCAACAACTTACACAGAAGCAACATTTAAAAATCCTGCCTCAACAGATTCAGCTACTGAATCTGTTTCATTTGAACACTTTGGAATTGGAACAGCGTATACAGCAGGAAATAGAAGAAAATCCCCTTCTGGAAGAACTGCCTTCTGATGATGATCTTTCAGCCGAAAAATATAATAAGGAGGCATTACAGGATTTTAAGGATTACGAGGAGTATGCCTATGACGATGTTCCTGATTATAAGATGGAATATGAAAATTATTTTAATAGCGAAAAAATTCCCGAGAGAGCTTTACCTGAAACTACAGACTTCCGCCAATCTGTGAAAGAACAATTTGAATTCCTGGATTGCAGTGATGATGAAAAAATGCTGGCCCGTCATATCATAGACTCGATGAATGAACATGGATTGCTGGAACAGGATCTTAAAGATATTGCTAATGATATTTCTTTCCGGTGTAAAAAATGGATTGAAACTGAAGAACTGGAAAATGTACTGATAAAAATTCAGGAGCTGGAACCATGTGGCATTGGCGCCCGAAGCATACGTGAATGTTTATTAATACAGCTAAAACGAATGAATGGCAAAAGACCTGATGTAAGAACCGCCATTCGCTTACTCGAGGTTCACTTTTCAGAGTTAAGCAGCCGCAATATGGACAAGATCATGCAGATGCTCCAGATTGATGAAGAAGAAATAAAAATTGTGCTGAAACTGATCGCTTCCCTTAAAATGAAACCGATCACCAACTTCACTGGCAACCTGGCTAATTTAAATATCATTCCTGATTTTATCATTACCAACGAAGACGAAAACCTGGAAGTTTGTCTTCATCGCCAACGCTCCAGCAACCTTCATATAAATAAATCGTGGATAGACAGGGTAAAAGGTGCGGAGCAAAATATGCAGATTGATAAGGCTACCCGCCAGTATGTTCGTAACAAAATGAATTCGGCTCAATGGTTTATTTCGGCTATCCAGCAACGTGAATCTACCATGCTGAATGTGATGAAGGCTATAGTAAAATTGCAACATAATTATTTCCTGGAAGGCGACATCAAGCTGATTAAACCCATGATCCTGAAAAATGTTGCCGATATTGTAGAGGTAGATATTTCAACCGTTTCCAGGATAACCAGCAACAAATATGTCGCTACTCCCTTTGGAACCCTTTTGTTAAAGGACTTGTTCACAGAAGGCATCATCAATAGTGAGGGCCTCATTATCAGTAACCGGGTTATTCAAACTGCTATTGAAGAAGTTGTTCAGGGTGAAGATAAACAACGCCCTTTTACGGATCAGCAACTCGTGACCATTCTTTCAAATAAGGGATTTTCCATTGCCAGGAGAACCGTGGCCAAATATCGGGAGATACTGCAAATACCCGTTGCTCAAATGCGAACGCTTTGGGCCTGATTTTTAGCGTAATTGGTGCTGGAATTCTAATTAAGCAAATTTAATAAATGCAGAGGATAACTTATATTCTCAATCTCTTAAACAAGAATGACTTTGATCGATATTGAACTATTCATTGTAAACCAATAGGGTACCTGGTTAGGTTGCCGGCAAAACTGCTTCATTAAAGAGAGATGATATTAAATTAAATGCAGAAGACGCGTGAAGATCAGTCTTTAATACTTTTTGTATCATGATCGTTAGTAATAAGAAAGATATTCTCAATTATTTAAAACAATTGTTTTCTAAGGATGAGGATATGAGTGATAAACACATAACCGATTTCTTACCTGCCATTGTTTATGTTCTTGATACCACAAAGAAGAGGCTGACATATATAAATGAAAGCAGGATCAGTGAATTTTTGGGGTATTCTTCAGAAGAGATTCAAAAATGGGATAATGATTTCATGAATATAGTGTTTAAGGATGACCTGGATATGGTGAGCGAGGAAATGGAAAAGTTTCACCAGTTGGAAGATGACATGGATTATTCTTTTAACGCAAGGCTAAATCATAAAGAAGGCGATTGGAGATATTATAGAACACGGGGCACCATCTTACGCAGGAATGAACTTGGCAAAGCCAGTTCCCTGCTTTTTATTGCGGAAGATGTTACCGAACAGATTAAGTCAGCAGAAGAAGTAGCAGCCCTTAAAAAGTTGGTAGATGATACAGAAGATCTATTGCAATTCGGCAGCTGGAGTTGGGATGTGAGGATAGATAAAGTTTACTGGACAGACGGCATGTTTAAATTGCTGGGTTATGAAAAAGAAGATGTACAAGCTGAGATTTCTAATGATTTTTACCTGAAACATCTCAATGCCAAAGATGCCGATATTCTTACGGATATTCTCACAAAGAGTTTTGAAAATAAGCTCGATTTTGAATTCAAATACACTTTAACTACCCATCAGAAACTGGAAAAAATAGTTTCCACAAAAGGTAAAGTTGTGGTGAAGGAGGATGGTGAAGTTATTAAAGTAATTGGCATTACACGGGATATAACCAAACAAACAAAGATCAATAAGGACCTGATGCATTACCAGGAAATGATCCTGGAAAAAGAAGAATTTTTAAATCAGGGCTCTTGGGAAACTAATTTACAGGACGGCATAACCACCTGGTCTAAGGGAATGTATTTTTTGTTTGGATACGATAGTGAGAAAGAAAGGGAGGAACTGGAACTTACCAATCACCTGCCTTTTTTACATTTGGGCAATGGAGATGCAGCAAAAAGCAACGAAGATTGGATGAAAACAGTAAAGGAGAAAGATAATTATATTCGTGAATCCACCATTACCGCAAAGAACGGCGAAATAAAACAGCTTCAAACTTATGGAAAAATAATAAGAAATAGCAGGGGTATTGCTGAAAAACTTATTGGAACGACGCGGGATGTAACACGCCTGCGCGAATACGAGAGAAGCCTTGAAGAAAACATTAAGGAATTAAACCGTTCCAATACTGAACTGGAGGAATTTGCCTATGTTGCTTCGCACGATTTGCAGGAACCACTACGTAAACTAACTACTTTCAGTGAACGTTTACATTTAAAGTTTACTGATAAGCTGGGACAAGATGGCGCATTGTACCTAGACCGCATTAAAGCGGCTACAGAAAATATGCGCCTTCTGATTGAAAACCTGTTAGAATTTTCGCGTACAGCAAGATCAGTAAAATATTTTAGTAAAGTAAACCTGACGGACTTACTACAGGAAGTTAAGTCGGACCTCGAATTGAAAATCGAAGAAACGGGAACGATCATCACCAATGAGCGTTTACCCACCATGGAAGTAATTCCTACACAGATCAAGCAGTTATTCGATAACCTTTTAAATAATTCTATTAAATTCAGAAAAGAACAGGAGTCTCCCATTATACATGTAAAATGTCATCCTCTCAGCATTCAGGATAAGACCAGGTATAATTTGCGACTTGAAAAAAATTATTTTACTATAACATTCGAAGATAATGGTATCGGCTTCGAAAAAGAATATGCCGAGAAAATCTTCCAGATCTTTCAGCGATTGCATGGCAAGTCGCAATATCCCGGCTCGGGAATCGGTCTTGCCATTTGCAAAAAAATTGTGGAAAATCACAACGGGACTATTTTTAGTGAAGGCAGCCTGGGACTTGGATCTGTATTTACCGTTATTTTACCAGAAACGCAATCATAAAATATAGAATGACCTCCACGGAACCAATTATCCGGATCTTAATTATAGACGATGATAAAGATGATTTTATCATCACAGGTGATTATATAAAAGATATTGATTCGGCCATTTTCGAAATAGACTGGTGTTATAATTACCAGGAAGCCCTGGATCATATGAAACAAAGAAAACATAACCTGTACTTTGTTGATTACAGGCTGGGCGCCAAAACAGGATTGGATCTTATAAAAGATGCCAGGTTAGCTGATTGCGAAGAGCCCATAGTACTTCTTACCGGCAAGGGTAACCAGGCCGTAGACAGGCAGGCCATGCAGGCAGGCGCAGCAGATTATCTTATCAAAACGGAATTGAATACCGAAAAGCTGGAACGATGTATTCGTTATTCGATGGGGAGAGCCGCCTCCCTTAAAGCGTTAAAAGCAAACGAAAGAAAATTCCGCAATATTTTTGAAAGATCAAAAGATGCCGTTTTCTTAGCTAATGAGGAGATGAATTTTATAGATGTAAATGCAGCCACCCTCGAACTATTCAATTATAGCCTTCATGAAGTTCAACACCTGAAATTATACGACCTGATGTGTGATGAAGAAGACATTCTCTTTTTGAGCCAGCAGATAAAAAACATGGGTGAGGTAGATGATATGGAAATCGAATTGTTAACAAAAGAAAACGAAAAAAAATATTGTATTCTATCTATAACAAAAGAGGTAGAAGATGTAAATAACAATTTTTATTTCCATGGTATCATCCATGATATCACTCACATGAAGAAAGCAGAAAAGATAACGTTGCAGGTGGAAAAACTGGCTGCTGCTGGTCGACTGGTACGCACCCTTGCTCATGAGGTGCGAAATCCTTTAAACAATATCAATTTATCGGTTGATCTATTGAAACAGGAAACCGAAGAAGATGCCCAGAATAAAATTTATCTTGATATCATTCAACGTAACAGTAAAAGAATCGGTGGTCTTATCACCGAGCTTTTAGACTCCTCCAGGCCTGCAGAGATGTTTATGGAGAAAAGAGCCTTACAGGAAATAATGGATGAGAGCATTGCCGTTTCACTGGATCGTATTATTTTACAGAAAGTAAAACTGCAGGTTAAATATACTGATGAGATTGCCTATATCTGGGCCGATAAAGAGAAACTTAAGATAGCGTTTCTTAATATTATCATCAACGCCGTAGAAGCGATGCAGGGTAAAGAAGAACAATTGGAAATTGTTATAGAAGGGAACCCCCTATATCATATTGTAAAAGTAAGTGATAAGGGATGCGGTATTAGTGAAGAGAATATTTCACGACTTTTTGAACCCTATTTTACCAGCAAAAAAAATGGTCTCGGGTTAGGACTGGCAGCCACTTTAAACATACTTCAATCGCATAAGGCAAACATCGAAGTTAATTCTACGCTTAATGTGGGAACAACCTTTACAATAACGTTTCCAAAAATGTAATGGGTGAAACGAATTTAAGTGGCGGGGCCTCACTTACTGTATCATAAAAAATCTTACTCAGCATTTAATAAACCAACCATAAAACAAGAAGGGTACAGCTAAGCCGTACCCTCTATTTTCATTGACCGAAAAGGGATTTATATTAAAAACCAAATCCAATATACAATCCAATAACACTATTTTTAGCGTTCTTTGTAAGCTGGCCCGACAACCCGGTATCACCTACTTTATTCAACCCGTAATTATACCTTGCGCCAATGGTGAAATTCATAACGTCTATGCCTACCCCACCAACAAGACCGTAATCAAACCGGTTAAAGTTCCCGGCATTCAGATCTTTGATATTTTCAATCGTGCCATCATTTTTCAGATCTTTTATGTTTGCCGAAGCAAGATAGGACACATAACCGCCACCCTGAATATTCAGGTTTTTAGCCACATTGACTACTAACAATACCGGCACTTCCACATAATTAAGATTGAATCGGTATTCTCCTTTACCCAACAAAAAATTGTTGTAGGTCAGCTTTGACCCTTTGCCGCTGTAAATTAATTCCGGTTGAATGGAAAGGCCCCTAAAAAGTGGTATTTTGGCATATAAGCCAAGGTTGATTCCAGCTTTAAGGTTCTCATCATCCGCATTATCAACATACAGATTACTTAAGTTAAGGCCGCCTTTAACGCCAAATTTTGGTGTCAATGATTTTTCCATAGATGTTTGTTGCTCCTGGGCCGACACACCAATGGCAAGACTAAATAACACAGTAAGCACTACTGCCATTTTTCCAAACAAAACTAATTGTGATTTCATAATAATAGAATTTCCTTAATTAGTTCAATTACCATACCCTATTTATAGACAGCACTGGACCAACCATGATATCACTTTTTTATGCGGAACTATTTCTACAATTTGACTCTTAAATAATCAATCACGTAAAAACTGGCACAATACTTTATCTTATACCTGTAAACTATAAGGTATGAAAGCAATTTGGACGGGTGCCATCGGATTTGGCCTCGTAAATATTCCCATTAAAATGTATAGTGCAGTTCAGGGCAGCGAGCTGGACCTGGATATGCTGGATAGTAAAGACCACGCAAATATTAAATTTCAACGTGTAAATGCGAATACCGGAAAGGTAGTCGCATACGAGAACATTGTGAAGGGATATAAGCTGGACGATAAATACGTGATTGTAACAGATGACGACTTTAAAAAGGCCAGCCCGGAAAAAACCAAAACTATAGATATTCATGAATTCGTTCAGGAAAAGGACATTGATAGCATGTATTATGAAACACCGTATTACCTGGAACCACAAAAATCGGGCAGTAAAGCCTACGGATTACTTCGGGATGCACTAAAGAAAACCGGCAAGGTAGGTTTGGGAGCGTATGTTTTACGAAGCAAAGAAAGCCTTTGTTTAATTAAGCCCGATGATGATCTGCTTATCCTCCAAAAAATAAGGTTCCAGGATGAAATAAGGAAAGCAGATGATCTTAAAATACCGGCGGCAGAAAGCAAAGCTCCTGAATTAAAGATGGCAATTGCGCTGATAGAGCAGTTATCAGGACCGTTTGATATCTCGAAATACAAAGACACTTATACGGATGAACTCATGAAGTTGATTATGGCAAAGTCGAAAGGAAAGAAATTGGCTACTCCTGCTTTACGTATTGTACACTCAAAAACGAAAGATCTTATGTCTCAATTAAAGGCGAGCCTTGAAACCAAGAAGAAGAAGGCCTCCTGACCAGGATTTTTAGGACGTGATGATTGTAGAATTATTACCTTAATTCTCTATTTATAAAAATATTTTTCATGCCTGTGAGGGCACAAAATAAAGAAGGATTTCAGAATATATTATTCTAAAATCCTTCTTTATTAACACCATTTTCAGAATAGATTGCTAAATTTTATAATCCTTCCACTCTAAAAATCCTAGTTGGGTACGGAATCTTTTTTTACTTTAACCGTACTATCTATTGGTGCCATCTCTTTACCTGACTTTCCACTGCTGGTATCTATAGTTGCATTTGACAGTTGAGAGGCCTGTTCCCTGGTGCCTTCCAGGCCGGAATATGCGGAATCACTGTTTTTCTTGTTCGTGCTACTGGTACTTTCCTGGCAGGAAAATAATAAAAAGGCGCTGGACAATAAGATGGCTAAAGAATAGTTTTTCACTGGATTGAATATTGTGTTTTTCATAACAACAGGTTATTATAAATTTCTTAAACTGCCGGAATTAATTTCATCGCCGACACGTTCTTCTGTAGGAAGATCATAGGTAGAATTCCTTACCTTATTTGAATCGATCACACTATCAGACTCTGCTTTCCTTTGCAAATCCCTAAATTTTTTTATAGTATCATGTGATGCTTTTAACGACTCTTTCTGATTGGCTATTAATTGTCGAATATCAATAGACAAGGTTTCATCGGATACTAACGCCTCCTGGTAAGCCTTTTGGGCTGCATCTTCTCCAAATTCGCATGATTCAAGCAATGCAAGGCGGCTACCTCCTGTAAATGTAGCTTTAACATCCATCCAGGCACGATAGATCTTACCTGACAGAGTGGTACCTGAAACAGGATATCCTCCCAGTTTAGATACCTCTTTAATTAGCTCAGCCACGTATGCACGACTTTCATCTGCCATATGACTGAAGATCGCTTTTAAATCAATATACTTATCACTTGCCTCTTTTGAAGCTTTCTCGTATCCTTCAATTCGATCGTTATTAATTTGAATCAGATCATTTAAAACTCCTGTAAGATTTTGATTAATTTCCATAATATAGTTTTTAGATATTAAAAGATCTTTGATAACCAATTGAAAATATTATGCCTGAATCATCAGGTAATACATCATATGTTAATTTTAAGCGCTTATGTTGCATTTAATGATTATCTGTAGAGTAAATTCCCTGTATTCCCCAAGCAATCATATATGGAAGTGACTATATTGAAAAGCCAGACAATATCGTCTGGCTTTTCACGTTAACCCATCATCTGCATTTACCTATCTTATATATTAATCCTTATCATCTTCTTCTCCGTCGCCTTCATTCTCAGCCTCCATATTAATATTATTTTCAGCAATATCAGTTAATGCCTGATCCGCTTCTTTTTCTTCTGCGAGCGTTTGAGCGAAAATTTCAGAAATATCGTTCTTACCCATTGTTTTAGTTATCTGCGCCAATCCACCATAAGTAGCGATTTCATAGTGTTCCACCTTTTGAGCAGCCATAATCAGCGCTACATCACGCGTTAATGAGCCTTTTTCTGTTTCTTCAATAATACCATCTGCCTCCATGGTTAAACCGGCCATGGCATCACATTTCTTGGCCTGCGCCTTTTTTCCCAGCAGTTCAAATACCTTATCAAGACGTGCAACGTGTTCTTGAGTTACTGCGAGGTGTTCCGTAAACGCTTGTTTCAGTTGTGGTGTTGTTGCTGCCTTATTCATTTTAGGCAATGCTTTTAACAAATGTTTTTCCGCCCAGTAAATATCCTTGATGGAATCCAGCACGTATTTTTCCAACAAGGAAGAATCCTGGTTAAGTACAGTATTGGATTTAGATGAGGAGTTATTCTTAACAGCAGGTTTCGTTCCGGATGCCGCTGAAGCCGGTTTTGCAGTTGAACTGCTTTTTTTGGCTTTAATTTGTTTTTCCATGTTTGTGTTTTTAATGATAACTTTAATTTATATATATATGTAAAAAACATGCCACGTGAATATTTAGAAGTAATCTTCAGTTATCACTGCACTTCCCTATTGTCAGCCCTCACATATATAGTAATTCATCATTTCCATAAAATTTAACTATCCTTATCAAAGACGGTTCTTGGTAAGCTTCATACGTACTTAAGCGGTGGGTATAAGATGGGAATATTATTCCTCAATTAAATAATATATAATCCTTTTAATTATCTTTCAAACCATTGAAATTAGCAGGGATCTTTTGCCTCCTTAGGATATATTCATTTATGTTGATTAGCCAGGCATGTAATATACGTTTCTGGTCTTTATTACCAATTAATGAGGTACGAATTGTCAGTTATTAATTACGCTCGACATGCTGTTTCGTAATATGTAATTGACAATTCTTAATTGATTAAAACGGGTATCCGATACCAATATTAAATATCAGGTTTTCCTTCCGCCATTCAGGAGTACCGAAATCTATTTTATTAATCACCCATCTTTCACCTTCCGGCAGATAAGGTATTCTGAGAGGGAAAGCCAGGTCTAAACGCAAAACCAGGATAGTAACGTCGAAACGTAATCCCAAACCGGCTCCTACGGCGAGCTCTTTATAAAAATTGTTGGTAAATTTAGCACCGGGTTTGCCGGGATCGTTATTGTATAGCCAGATATTACCTGCATCTATAAATGCCGCGCCCTGTACAATGCTAAAAAGTTTTCGTCTTATTTCTGTATTAATTTCCAATTTAATATCTCCCGACTGTTCGGCCACAAACGATTGCTTATCGTTGGGATCCCGGTCTTCTGGTTTGTAGCTACCAGGTCCCAACGAACGGCTCCTGAATGCCCTGATACTGTTATTGCCCCCTATAAAAAACTGTTTGATAAAAGGAATATATTGAGAATTTCCATAAGGATAACCAAATCCAACAATAAGCCGATTGGCCCATACTGA
>JBDSBP010000161.1:0-7600 GCA_039921525.1 Chitinophagaceae bacterium
CCTACGAACGCCTCGACTTTTTATTAGCCCCTTTCCATAAACGACATGGTATCTGCAATCAGCTTTAAGTGAATATGCCTGCCACAGAAAATAGCAGGGGGCATAATCATTGCAGGTTGTTATCTAAAAAATTACTATGGCAACATCAAAAAAAGCTGCGGCAAAGAAAGCCCCTTCAAAGAAAGCTGCGAAGAAAAAAGCCGCGCCAAAAAAATCCGGTAAAAAAAATAAACTGGGTGTCAAAAATTCCCTGGTTAATAATATCAATGCAAAAAAGAAAAAAGATGATTCCAGGCCTAAAAGTAAATCAACCGTCTCCAAAAAAAATTATAAAAAGATGGAAGATAATTGGGTTGATAAAAAATGATGAGAAAAATAAGTAATCGATTTTCGTTCCGCTATTTTTATTCTTTGCAAAGCTCGTTATTCTTTATAAGGGAAGGTCATCATAAAATTTACTAAAAAGGCTGGTAATGAAAAATCATTGTTACCTTAAAATATATTTCTCCCGGCAAGTTGTTCGATCATATGGTTTAAATGCAATGAAAAGATATGAAAAATAAATGCGCTAATTTGAAAATGCAGTACTTGATTTTTTTAGGATCTTTTTTTTGCCTTGAATCACTTAACGCGCAGGTATCACCAAAATCTGCCGAGGAAATTTTAAAGGAAGCCAGCCAACAGGCAACCAGCGATAAGAAAAATGTATTTATCATATTCGATGCATCCTGGTGTGGTTGGTGCCACAAAATGGATAGCATAATGAATGCACCTGCCTGTAAAAACCTGTTCTCCCATAACTATATTGTAAAACATTTGGTGATTTTGGAATCTCCCGGCAAAAAACAACGGGAGAATCCTGGAGCCATGGACCTTTTAATAAAATTTCATGGAGATAAGCAAGGCCTTCCGTATTGGCTGATTTTTGATAATAAAGGAAACCTGCTGGCAGACTCGCAACTCAGACCCACAGGTGCCGCATTTGATATGCCTGGTGAAAACACCGGTTGCCCCGCAACACCAAAAGAGATAACTTATTTTATCAATATCTTGAAAAAAACTTCCCTGCTCAACAGTAACCAGCTTGCTTTGATTGAGCAGGAATTTAGTAAAAAATAGAAACTCCGATACCTATGAGTAGCCAAATCATGAAAGCGGTGATCATCACGCAACCAGGTGCTCCCGAAGTATTGCAGGTCCAGGATAGAGCTATACCGCAACTCTCCGCTTTTGATGTGCTAATCCAGGTAAAAGCTGCAGGAGTAAACCGGCCTGATGTTTTTCAGCGCAAGGGAAACTACCCTGTGCCTCCAGGTTTTCCCGCCGATATTCCCGGACTAGAAGTTGCAGGTATTATTGAAGCATGCGGTTTATCTGTTACACGCTGGAAGCAGGGTGATACTGTATGTGCATTACTTGGCGGAGGCGGCTATGCCACTTATGCGCTTGCTGACGCGAGACATTGTTTGCCATTGCCTGCAGATTGGTCATTTGCCGAGGCTTGTTCATTGCCTGAAACGGTATTCACGGTATGGCATAATGTATTTCAACGCGGACAGCTAAAAACGGGTGAACATTTCCTCGTTCATGGAGGAAGTAGTGGAATTGGTATTACCGCTATTCAACTGGCAAAACTGTTTGGCGCAAAAGTGTTTACCACCGTAGGCAGCGAAGAAAAATGCGCAGCTTGTGTTTCGTTGGGAGCAGACAGATGTATTAACTATAAAAAAGAAGATTTTGAAGAAGTGTTGAAGCCGGAAGGTGTAGACGTTATTTTGGATATGGTAGGTGGAGATTATATAATTAAAAATATCAGGTTGTTGAAAGAGGATGGACGGTTGGTTTTTATTAATGCCATGAAGGGAAATGAAGGCTCGTTTAATGCGCACGATCTGATGCGTCGTCGGTTAACCATAACAGGTAGTACGTTGAGAAACAGGGATGCCGAATTTAAAGCGAAGCTCGCCGAGGAAGTGGAAAAGAATGTATGGCCCTTTTTATCAGGCAAGAAATTTAAGCCTGTCCTTTATCGCCAATTCAAGCTTGAAGATGCTGGCGAAGCACACCGGCTCATGGAAAGTAGCCAACATATCGGAAAGATAGTTTTGGTGAATAACTAAGCCTATCCATAATTTAAAACTCAAAGCCGATAGCCGATAGCTGATAGCTGAAGGCCTTCCTCCTTTAAACTAATAATCCTTCAAAAAAACAATCAGTTTAGTCAGGTCTTCCTCTTTATTAAAATCTATGTTGTTTTCCTTCAGATAATCATTCAGCTCCCTTTCTTTTTTTGAAAAATTTCTCAGCAAATTTTTTTTATTCGCCCTGAAAAAATTATTGTATTTATCACCGAAAAAATAGGTTGTTTGTTGTGCTAAAATAACATCCTGCCTGACATCAAGTTTATAAAATCGGAGATCATTTGAAAGACTTGAGTAAGAAGAAATAGCGCCGGCTGATGAAGGCTGATCATAAGCACCAATTTTTTGTTGATCTATTATCTTGATAACCTGTTTCCTGGCGACCTTTGCGGCGTTATTCCCTTTCACTAATTGCAGGTATCCCTCACTGTAATAGAATGAATCTTTTGCGACATTAATGTACTTAATGGTAACTTCATTCGCTACGGAAAGTGTATCTCCTTTAACATCGATGAATTGCATTTCACCATTCATCCGGTTATAATTAAAATTTGCCAGGTTTGTGTTTCCGTTTCTAAAATAAATAGTACCCTGGATAAATTCGGGATACAGGTAAATTTCTTTAGCCAGTTTCTGATAAATATCTTCACCGGCTTTTACGCGAATAGGTTTCGAGTCCTGGGCCAGTATATTAAAACTACAAAGCAACCAGATAAATATCGGGAACAAAACATTTTTCATTGCTAAATTTTTATATGGGCAGCTTCTATCAAAGTTAAGTAGATTTTGTCGCTACGTTATCATGAATTATAGAGTGAAAATTTAATCACTTTGAACCGGGTGGTTTGAACACAAACCTGCCGGTAAAAAACGATGCCGAAGCAGCCATTTAAAATAGCAGGAGAGTTATTGATCTCCCGGGAATGCAAGAGTATATAAACAAAATGAACAAGCTGATTGCGGAAAAATCTTTATATTAGTGGATATTGCCACTTATATGGAAAATCAACAATTAAACAAAGGCCGACGTAATTTTTTAAGGCATTCATCTCTTGCCGCTGCAGGATTTTTTATTATTCCCAGGCATGTTTTAGGAAGAGGTTTTATAGCTCCCAGTGATAAATTGAATATCGCAGGTATTGGCGTTGGTGGAAAAGCCGAAGTTAACCTGCCCTATGCTTTTAACAAAGGTTCCGATAATATTGTTGCTCTATGCGATGTGGATGACCGCATGGCTGTGAAGGCAAGGAAAAGCTGGCCGCAGGCCCCCTATTACAAAGACTACCGGGAACTGTTAAATAAAGAAGCAAAGAATATTGATGCTGTAATAGTTACTACTCCGGATCATATGCACGCCCCCATTGCCCTGGCGGCCATGCAGATGGGTAAACACGTTTATTGTGAAAAGCCACTGACGCACGATATTTATGAAGCAAGAATTTTAACCCAGGCTGCAAAAAAATATAAAGTAGTTACCCAGATGGGTAACCAGGGAAGCAGCGGTGATGATACCCGTTTGATAGAAACCTGGGTACAGGGCGGAGTGATCGGAAATGTGCATACTGTGCATGTGTGGACCAATAGGCCTGTCTGGCCGCAAGGTATTCCAACGCCTACCGGAAAATTCGACATTCCCAAAGAAGTGGATTGGGAGTTATGGCTAGGTACCGCGCCCCAACGTGATTTTAATCCTATTTACCTCCCCGCAACCTGGAGAGGCTGGGTTGACTTTGGTACAGGCTCACTGGGGGATATGGGTTGTCATTTCCTGGATGTTCCTTTCCGCGCATTGAAACTGGGCTACCCTATTTCAGTGGAATGCAGTGTAGGTTCGGTTTACACAGGTTTTTTCCAGGAAGCCGTTTACACAGATAGTTATCCGCCTTCTTCAAAAACACATATAAAATTTCCTGCAAGAGGTTCCATGCCCGAGGTAAAAGTAATTTGGTACGACGGCGGCATCAAACCTGAAAGACCCGAAGAATTATTACCCGATGAAGCGATGGGCGAACTGGATGGCGGAATAATTTTCGAAGGCAGCAAAGGCAAATTGATGGCGGGGCTTTTTGGAAGAGGTGCCACATTGTTGCCAACAAAGAAGATGAAGGAAACTAACTTACCTAAATCCAAATTTCCTTTTGTGGAAGGAGGGTCGGAAGGCCATCAGCAGCAATGGGTAAAGGCCTGCAAAAAAGGCTACGGAACATATACGAGCTCTTCGTTCGATATCGCCGGCCCACTAACTGAAACGGTAATAATGGGTAATCTCGCCGTACGCAGTTACAATTATTCAGAGAAAAATGCTAAGGGTCAGCTTGTTTACACAGGACGTAAAAAGTTGTTATGGGACGGAGAGAATATGAAGATTAGTAATTTTGATCCGGCCAATCAATTTGTAAAAAGACAATACAGGGGCAGTTATAAACTGGATCTGTAAGGGTATATAATCATGTGGCTAGTTTCAACATTTAATTATTTGCAGCACAATATCCAATGAACAGTGAATCAAGGAATATTTTTACCAGGAACCAGGCTTCTTTTTTTCCGGTAATAAAGTTCGATCCGGAAAAGGAAAAATTGCTGCAATTAGATTTTACTGCGAACAATAATGAACTAACTGCTGACATGGTTGAAAATACGCTGTTTTTCTCTGCCTATATTAATAATAAATTAGAGAAAACTCACTGCAAATTCGGTATCGGTGGATACGGAGAGCACCGTACCGTTTACAGGAGAAGTCGCGTATTTGACGCTGTTACCTCTCTGGATGAGCCAAGACGCTGGCACCTGGGAACAGATATCTGGGGTGCTGCCGGCACTGCTGTTTATGCTCCCATTGGCGGCATGGTTCATGGGTTTGCATTTAACGATAAATTTGGTGATTATGGTGCAACCATGATCCTGCTTCATCAATTGGACGGATTCCCGTTTTATACCCTATACGGCCACGTGAGTTTGCGCGATATAAGTTTACTCCGCGAGGGTCAGTATATAATAGGGGGTGAGGAGATGGCTCATTTTGGAGAACCGCATGAGAACGGGCACTGGCCGCCTCATTTACATTTTCAAATTATTTTCGATATAGGTGTAAATGAAGGGGATTATCCCGGCGTCTGCAAATTTACGGAAAGGGAGAGGTATATGAATAATTGTCCTGATCCGGATTTGATACTTCAGATAAACCGGTATATTGCTGAGGTGTGAGGTGTTGGCTATCAGCTATCGGCAATCAGGTAAAAAAGCTCGCGCAAAAGTTATACAATTTAAATTTTTAACATGATTTTTAACGGCTGATAGCCGATAGCCTTCAGCTGACAGACCATCAAAGAAAATCATTTACTATCTCTTTCCATTCCTGGGCCATCGAATAAGCCGGCAATGGCTTTCCTGCCTTCCGGTACCAATATCCTGCGTTTGAAATGTCACCTTCCTTTCGATGCAAATAAGCATGCAACCAGGATCCGTTTTTATCAGTTAGATCCTGTGCAATGTTATGAGCTTTGTCCCAATCATTCTTTCCATCAAACCATAATACTTTAAGATAAACGGATAGGTCAGCAGGCGGCGTTGACGATGATAAAGTGCTGTTGAATTCTTCAAATGTCATAACGATTAAATTAGGAATACAGATTTATTATTTAAAATTTGAAGGGCTGCGGGTTTTGCATCCTTCCTCAAGTTCAGTCAGGGCGGAGGCAAGCCCTGCCCCTACAATTTATTATATGCTGCAGCGAATTCAGCGGCGAAATCCTCAAGTTTTGTATTGCTCAAAACAGGGGGATGCTTAAAATAATCTTCATTCATTTTACCACTTTTCATGCTTTGGCCCATCTCCATATATTTTGTGGCTTGCTCCTTTGGTACGCCAGCCTGCAACAGTCCCTCTAACGATTGTTCATCAGTGAACTCGACCCAGGGTAATTCTGTGTTGCCTACTGCAGATCCTAAAACCTTTGCAATCTCCGAACCGCTTCTCACATCACTTGCAATATAACGAATGGAATGCCCTGTAAAATCATGTCGTAAAAGTTCATCAATAGCAGCTTCTGCGATATCCTTCGGATGCGCCATGACAACTTTATTCCCATTTCCTCCGAAATTACTTCCTATTATATTCATGTGTTTGACCATACCCGCAAGACTAAGGAAGTTATGAAAAAAATAGCCAGGCCGCAGATGCCTGATATTAACATTTGCCAACTCATTTAAAATACTTTCGACGTGATTAAGCCCACTAACAGGTCCGGCACCCGTGGGTAGATGACCTCCAATACTACTGAGATTTATTACATACCGTATATTGTTGGCTTTAATGGCAGCCGCATAGTTTTCACCCACCTGGTCAATAAATTTAATCCAGTCGGTAACAACAAAGTTTGGAGGTACCATAGTATAAACAATATCGGCACCTTTGAAGGCCTCCTTTAAAAAATCGGCATTTTCTACCGAACCTATGGCAGCTTCTGCCCCGGCTGCAACCAGTTCGCTGAGTATTTGCGCATCTCTGCCGATAACGGTTACCTCATGGCCAGCTTTTAATAAAGCTTCTGTAATTGGTTTAGAAATATTTCCTGCGGCTCCTGTAATTGCGTATTTCATTTTTTGTTCTTATATTTTTATTTTAAACGTTACCGGTAATCCGTATAATGACCTTTAATAATATTTGTATCTACAAGTAAATTATTAAGGAAAATCATATTTTATCCGTTATTTTATTTAAAACCTGGGCCAGCTTATCACTTTCGTCCCTTCCCAACCTGCTCGTATAGTTTTCATAAAATTCATCGCTGCATCTCTTAAGCTGGGGCTGCAGGGATTTGCCCTTTGGAGTAGGGTATACATTTATAGTCTTACCATCGGCAATACGCCTTACCAGTTTTTTTTCCACCAGTTTGTCAATCAACCTCGTTATGGTTGAAGGAGTAAGTAATAATTCTTTTGCCAGTGCTCCGGGCTGAATGTTGGGTTCATCCAATACCATCATTAATAAGTAAGCATGGCTGGGCGAAAGGTTTACTCTTTTCCATACAGTGGATGCCATTTTTTCGATTTTTCTCGCCAAAGCATTGGAAGAGAAATACACGCATTTACTATATCGACTATTACTTGCTTTCATGTTGTTGAAGCTGTAAAGCTATATTTTTATTTGTATATACAAATAAAAGTTTATATTTTTTCTGCTGAAAGGAAAGAAAGACTTTGTTCATTAAAGAACTCCAGGAATAAAACCTACTGGAATTTCTGCAAACTAATTCTTAATTTTACCTGATGTCCAATGCTAATTTAAATACTGGTAAGGATCCGTTAACACCCGCAGAGAAGGAATTTGAAAACAATATCCGCCCGGCAATTATTGAAGAATTTTCCGGGCAGCCGCAGATCATTGAGAATTTGAAAATTTTTATCAAAGCCGCCAAGCTACGTGGGGAAGCATTGGATCATATACTTTTTCATGGTCC
>JBDSBP010000162.1:0-50326 GCA_039921525.1 Chitinophagaceae bacterium
ATGAAGAACAAAACCTTTCCATGGATCATTTCTTTAGTGGTTATCTTTTTCCCATCTTTTTTATCTCGGCATATAAAATTCATACCCCTGTGATCAATGGTACTAGGCTGTTTACTGAAAAGAAGCCTTTAAAATATACTGCCAACAACTAATTTTTTATCACATACCGGAAAAGATTTTAAATATTTATCAAACCAACCAAAATAGAGCGCCTCCGTGTATCTGCTCGAACCCTCCGTGCATCTCTGTGTAACAAAGCTTTTACAGAGAGTTACACGGAGAAGGCTTTCAATTCGATCTTTAATAAACCTTGGTTTTGTAATACATGGAACTAATTCGGATAAACCAACAACTCTGTTGCTAACCCGGTACAATGATCTTAAGCGCTCCCGGAATTAATTTAGCCTTAACAACATTCACTTTACCAAGGTATTCGCCATCCACCTGGAAGTGAGCCTTTTTTTTCGTATATATCTCTAAAAATTTCATTTGGAAAACTTCTGTTTTCTCTTCATCAAAGGGGGAATGTGTTACCATCATTTTAAAAATCTCCGGGAAAGATACCTTTTTAACCACCACTACCTCAAAAAGTTCATCATCAAGTTTGCCTTCAGGGTTTATACATGCTCCGGAACCATATTTTGTAGCATTAGCAATCACTACCATAGCGGCGTGAGTCTTGATTACTTCGTTATCAATAATCATTGTAATCTGCATCAGCGGCTGTTGCCATAATACTTTCCAGGCTGCTTTTACATAGCCCCAAAAACCCCGGTGCGCCTCTGTCTCAAATTTTTTTATGACGAATGCATTAAAACCTATATCACCCAGGTGAATACAAATCTGGTCATTGATGTTCGTTACATGAATTGTTTTAACAGACCCGTTAACGATAATATCAAGCGCCCTTTCAAGGTCACCATGAATATTCAATTCCTTTGCAAGACCATTGGCAGATCCCGTTGGTATAATTCCCAGGCAGGTGCTGGTGAAAAGCAAACATTCTGCTACCAGTTTTATAGTTCCATCACCACCCACGGCTACAACACGGTCAGGTTGAAAAATGGCAATTTTCTGCCTGATTGCTTCCTGGTCAATATGCTCAGGCAGGAGAAGCCATTCCGATACATGGCCGGAACTTTGCAGGGATTGCTCAATGTTACTTTTCCAATTCGTATTATTATTACCTGAACGGGGGTTAATAATAAAAAGTAATTTTAGGGGATCTACGTTATTCATATTTCCTATGAGCAATAAAATTCAAAATAGTTCTGTTTCCATTAAAGTATATCATGGTTATGGACATACGCACAACCTTGTGTTATACGGCCATGTTTTTAAGCACAGACCTATAATCCGGTCTGTGTATACTAACAATATTCCCGCCAATATTATGCACCTCCTTCGTTTGTTCTTTGTAAAACCATTAAGTGGTATATCTTTAACATTACAATGGAATGCAACGCTTTTACACTCAACCACTCAAGAGGATGGCTTTTTTAAATTTGAATGGAAATCAGAAATAGAGGTAGAGGCTGGCTGGCATCCTGTTTCAGTTACCACCAGAGGCGAATTGGGACAAGTAGGTAGTTCGGGTCAAGGAAAAATATTTGTTCCACATAAAACCCAATTTGCTTTTATCTCAGATATTGATGATACCGTTCTTATTTCTCATTCTGCAACAATTGGCAAACGGCTTAAAGTGCTTTTCACAAAAAATCCACGCACCCGCCAGGCATTCGAGCATGTAGCCACTTATTATAATTTACTTGCTTTGTCGCGAACTACCCAGGAAGTACCCAATCCTTTTTTTTACGTTTCCAGCAGTGAATGGAACCTGTATGATTACCTGGCTGATTTTTTTGAATACAACAAATTACCGGAAGGAATTTTTCTTCTTAATCAAATTAAGCAGTGGTTTCAACTATTCAAAACAGGTAAAACCCAGCATGATGGTAAATTAATCAGGGTATTACGGATACTGGATGCGTTTCCTCAACAGCAGTTCGTTTTACTGGGAGATAACTCGCAAAAAGACCCAGCCATCTATTCCTCCATTGCCCTTAAATACCCGGAGAAAATATTTGCGGTATATATTCGCAATGTCAGGCCGGCAAATGAAAATAATACTAACGACTTATTATCTGCATTGGCTGATAAAGGCGTTTATACATGCCTGTTCAAACATAATAGTGAGGCAATTGCACATTCTAAATCGATTGGCCTTATTTTAGAGTAGCATTGATTTAAGCAGCTTTCTGACTACCTGTCACCTTTCAACTTTTTTATCTCCTGGTTAATCGCATCAAGGCTGTCTATAATGACCCGATTTTGATTTTTTAAACTATCGATCTGTTGCTGTATTTTTTCATCCCGTATTTTGGACCTCCCTTCAGGAGATGATTCAGGCCCGCAACCAGTTAATGCGAAGAAAAAGACAATAATAACAATTTTCATTTTATATGTTTTGCTATTAGTTGCCAAACGGTTCGAAAAACTTACACGGTTGTGAAAAAGTACAACACCTTCAACTAATAGCTGTGTTTAATGACTTTGAACTATAATGGTTTCCATGTACTGGGTGTATAGGGTCGAATGACAACTTGTAAGGAGACTGAATAATACGGTGATCCGGGTTGATGTTTTTGGAAATCTGCGCATTACTTTTGCATATGTACATTACCTGTTTTTAAAGTAAAAAGTACTGTATTTAATCTGACCCGCTTAATGATGAATGGCTATGATGTTATAGTGAAATTATTGGTGATATTTTTATTTATGTGTGATATTTCAGTAAATGCACAACATAAAATTCTTTCACCGCTAACCAATAGTGAAGGCATGTATGATCCTTTTACTCTGAAGAATTGTGTTTCAGACATACTATTGAATGAACAGCGCAAAAATCCTCCATTTAAAGCAAGGGAAGACGAGATAAATGCCCGGATATTAAGGGTTACCCAAACTCTCGATGACACGATTTACACGCTGCCGGTGGTTTTCCATATTATAATGCAAAACCCAAACAGCATAACGGACCAGAATGTAATAGACAAGGTAAAAAATCTGAATGATATTTTCGGGAAGACTGGCGTTTACAGTTCCAGCATGGGCGCAGACACAAAAATAAAATTTTGCCTGGCCCGTAAAGATCCTGACGGCGGCAACACAACAGGTATTACAAGAACATCCTCTTTTTTTGGATCAGATCTTGAATCGCTTATAGAGGATGATAAACTTAAAAACCTGGTTCAATGGGATCCTTCGCGCTATATAAATATCTGGCTTATTTCTAATATCACTACAGAAATCATGGCCATTTTCAATTGCGGTACCTGGACGCGCCTGGGCGAAGCCGGTTATGCCTTCCTGCCTGTTCCTTCATCTAAGTTAGACGGTATCGTACTCGCAGCAAACGGTGGCAGCACTCTACTGGCACATGAAATGGGGCATTACCTCGGTCTTTATCACACATTTGAGGGCCTTAGATGTACAAATAATAATTGTGAAACGGATGGTGACCGCGTATGCGATACGCCACCTGATGCCTCAACCGGAAGTTCTTCTTCGTGTAGCAACCCCACCAATTCGTGTTCCACGGATACGCTATCCAATTATTCAAATGGTTCATTTTTATCGGATGTTCCGGACCAGATAACCAACATAATGGACTACGGAAATGATGCCTGTCATAATCAATTTACAGAAGGACAGGCGAAGCGCATGAAGGCAGTTATTATAACCCAACGCAGCCAGTTACTGCAAAATGAATGTGATAAACCCTGCCCGGAAAATTCAATAGCAAATTTTACAAGGAACAATTGGGACCCGGTACCGGGAAATAGTGTGAAGTTTACCTCTACTGGATCCGGAGCCTCCAACTTCTCCTGGTATATCGATGATGTTCTCATTAATACCACTGCCAGTTTTACGCACACTTTTGCCAGCGTGGGAAAATATAAAGTGACCCTTAAATCGTATAACAATGATCCCGCCTGTTATGCCGCGTATTCAGATGATATTATCGTTACCTGTGGCACTCATGCAAGGTTTTTTACTGATAAAAGAATTATCGCCTCAAAGATGCCGATATTCACCGATAGCATCCGATTTACCAATAATTCGGTAAATGCAACCCGTTACCAATGGTTGATGAATTATAACATGGGCCCCGAACAAACGGTAAGCACCAGTAAAGATTATAAGCATGTTTTTGTTAACCCGGGCGACTATACTTTTCGTCTTATTGCCACCAATGGAAGCTGTAGCGATACCACAGAATTCTTCCCGGTTCCGGTAGCCGATCCAACGCCGGATGCTGTTTTAGCTATTAATACCGGCCAATGTTACCAGCAATCAAAGATCAGCTTAATGATACGGATTTGCAATAATGGATATGCACCTATCGCTGCAAAAACACCTGTAACGTTTTACGATACGGATCCCCGTAAGGGAGGCGCGCATAAATTAGGGACCACTTTCTTTTTCCCTGTTGCAATAACGGGCCATTGCTGCAGTTCCACTTACCCGTTCATTATCGACAGTGTCCCCGGCCTTAATCAGATCTTTGCCGTAGTTAATGATGATGGATCTACCATTCCGCTCAATTTACCAAACACCAGCCTGCCGGAAACAGACTATACAAACAATATAGGTTTTATCGATAATTTACAGATACATGTTACCGTTACACCTGCCACTGCTACACTGGTTCCGGGTGATACATTGCAATTGAGTGCACAAATAATCAATGGGTTCGTTTCACCTTCTTTTTTGTGGAGCAGTTCTAAGGACCTTACCTGTACAACATGTCCGGATCCAAATTTTATTGCTGATAAAAAAGTATATACCGTTACCAAACAGTTGGTGGTGACCAATACATTTGGATGCAGGGACACTTCTTATGCCGTAATAAAGATTCCTCCCTATGATGATTTTACTGTAACCATTGACAGTATAAAATGTGCGGGAACAGATAGTCTTTACGGCTGGTTTACTTTTTGCAATAGTTTTAAAAGGGGCATCATACCCCAGGGCTTACAGCTAACATTGTATGATGAAGACCCTGCATCTGCCAATGCTCATTTACTGGCGCCGGTATATTCACTCAACCAGTTATATAATGGAAAATGTTTTTCGTTTGCTCACCCCTTCAAAAGAACTCACGCAACAAAAATTTACGCTGTTGTGAATAATCTTGGGACGGCCGTTCCCATTAGTTTCCCGCGTGATTCCTCCTTTACAGAAACAGACTATTCCAATAATACTACCACTTTTAATTACCGGCCTGAAACGGTATTGCTGCAACCAATGGATACAACTGTATTCCGCAAACAATCAATACCCGCTAATATTATAAGCACCGTTTACGATCCTTCCTCTATCTCCTGGTTACCGGCAAGCGGATATTCACTGAATTGTACTACCTGCGCCAGTCCCGTTGTTACTCTTAAAGATTCTTCTATACTGCAAATGCAAATGTTTAACCAATACGGTTGTCTTATCGAGGGGAAAGCTGCTTTACATGTGTTCCCACCAGACTTAACCATAAAGATTCTTGAAACTAGCTGTTATACCAATGCAACTACCCTTGTTAAATTTAAAATTTGCATGAATAATGACTATGACAGCGTCAATGCCGGTATACC
Source organism: Chitinophagaceae bacterium (assembly GCA_039921525.1). Classification (GTDB taxonomy): domain Bacteria; phylum Bacteroidota; class Bacteroidia; order Chitinophagales; family Chitinophagaceae; genus JADCRZ01. The sequence continues at coordinate 5,649 of JBDSBP010000162.1, forward strand.
GGTATCATTCTATGATGGCAATCCGGAAATAGGCAGTGCATCCTTACTAGGTTCCGTTTTTTATACCGGGGCAAAACATCCCGCTAATTGTGATACGGTATATCATATCATACCATCACCCACTACTTCCAACCTTTTTGCCGTTGTTAATGACAAGGGGAATTCGCCGCAGGTATCACCTAACCAGCTTGTTAACGAAACCAATTATACAAACAATACCTCCGATACATCTACAGCAGCTTTTAAAGCGAGGGTAACTCCCGCCGACACTACGGTTCTACGATTTAACCACGTGCAGATAACAGGTTCAGTAACGGGTGGAATCCTTTCATCTTTTAATTGGAAACCTGCATCGTTCCTTTCCTGCTACAATTGCATTTCCCCAATTGTTACACCCGCTTATTCAAACAAATACTCGTTCATTGCTCAAAATGAAAATTATTGTGTTGATACTGCTTACGCAAACATAAAAACATTGGCAGGTGGTGTGATATCCATACCCAATGCATTTACTCCCAACAACGACGGGAAGAATGATGTGCTATATGTAATGGGAAACAAAGATGTATCTGTTGTGAAAGAGTTTGCCATTTTTAATCGCTGGGGACAAAAAATATTTGCCGCCTCCAATACTCCTGCAAACGATCCCCTATTCGGCTGGAACGGGATTTTAAACGGACAACCTGCAGCCGCAGAGACCTACGTTTATTTTGCCACTATCCTGTTCACCGATGGGAGCAGCAAAGTGTTTAAAGGAACAGTGATATTGGTAAGATGAGATTTTTTATGAGCTGACTTTTGAAAGTTTGGGAAAGGAACTTGCGTTTCGAGTTCTAGGCTTTAGAAGTGCCAATGACTAGTATCATATCAATCATAAACCTTCGGTTATGTTGGCTATCAGCTATCAGCTATCAGGAAAACAATGATAGAATTAGTTTCCTCCTGATAGCTGAAGGCTGATAGCCAAAGCGTCATTTTAGAGTTGACATAACACTAGTATGTCAAGAAGGTAATTACCAACCAGTATCGTTTGAAATAAAGGTCAGACTCTGTTCAAACCTATAAGGTTTGAACCCGGAGTGCCTGCCATACAAAAGCAAACCTTATAGGTTTTGTACGACAGTTCGTCAATCAATTATTTATCATTGAACAAATTAAGGATTGTCATTTCAAAAAAAATAAGCCTGCCTAATGAAATAGTCTGGATGATTTCGAAAGGCAGGTTAACAGCTTTCGCAAACAATTCTCTGCTTAAAAACTCAACATCTTCTCCTGTTTTTTTTTGTAAAAACAGCATTATATTTACCCTGTCAATCATCAACTATGAGAAAGAAAACAAAACAATCGCTTTGCCTGATTGCGTTTTTGTTCCCACTGGCAATTACAGCACAGGTTCTGATTTCCGGCTCCATATTCGACGCCAGGCATATTCCAATCGGTAATGTTTCGGTACGGTTAAAAAATACAAATACCGGAACGGTAACCGATTTAAATGGCCGGTTTGCTTTTTCTGCGCCCGGCAAAACCGGCATACTGGAAATTTCCAATGTAGGGTACAAGACGCAGACGCTCTCTTTAAAAGATGTGGGTGATAGTATTTCAGTGATACTCCTGGACGATATTGGAAGGCTGGATGAAGTAGTGGTTACCGGTATAGCCAGTTCGGTAAAGAGAAGCAACTCTGCTAACGCGGTGGCTTCTGTTTCCTCGAAACTACTTACCGGCACTACCGTGCAACCTACCATGGATGCTGCTTTATACGGTAAGTTTACAGGGGCCAACATATCTGCCAACACTGGCGCACCGGGTGGCGGAATGTCTATTAAACTGAGAGGCATCACTTCTTTAGTTGCGAATTCACAACCGCTTTATATAGTGGATGGAGTGTATTATGACAATTCCTCCATAGTGCCGGGACTTAACCTTATTTCAAAAGCAGCAGGACAGGGCAGCACTAATTTCCAGGATAATCAATCGAACCGAATAGCAGACCTTGATCCGGAAGATATTGACCGCATCGAAATTTTAAAAGGTGCATCCGCTGCGGCGATATATGGGTCGAGAGCCGCGGCCGGTGTAGTTATCATCACCACCAAGCGGGGTAAAACAGGCAAGCCGTCTATAGAAATTTCCTCCACCATAGGTCAGCAATGGCAGCTAAAAAAATTAGGACAACGGCAATGGACAGAAGCCAAAGTGCAGGCTGCCTATGGAAATACAGGTACCGCCGTGTTCCGTGCCGCAAATGGGAAAATATATGATTATGAAAAAGAGTTGTATGGCCATAAAGGTTTGATGACTAATAACCGGCTGAGCGTAAGTGGTGGCAATGAGGCTACCAAATACTATGTGGGTTTTACCCATAAAGATGATGAAGGAATTGTTAAGGGTACAGGGTATCAAAAATCATCTTTCAGGGTCAATCTCGATCAAAAAGTGACAAACTTTATTGATGTTTCTGTAAATGCTAATTACGTTTCATCAACGGCCGACCGTGGTTTTTTTAGTAATGATAATACCAGCACAACGCTGGGAGTGTCATACGTGGCCACTCCCTCGTGGGTCAACTTATATCCGGATGCAAATGGAAATTATCCTGATAACCCATTGGCTCCTTCCAACTTTATACAAAGCAGGGAGCTGATTACCAACCGCGAAAAAGTAGAACGCGTTCTTTTGGGTGGTACGGCCACCTGGAAAATTTTAAATATTGGTAAACATAACCTGCGATTCATTGCAAGAGGTGGTTTGGATCAATACACCTTGAACACCATTGGCGCTTTCCCGCGTGAGCTGCAATTCGAAAAAAATGGTAACGGCACTAACGGGGCGTCAATATACGGAACCACATTGAGTAAAGGCACCAACTTTACCGGCTTTTTGTTGCATACGTTTGACGTAAGCAACACCCTGAATCTGCGTACACAGGTTGGCGTTACAGCAGAAAACCTGAACCAGGACAACGTTATCAACTCAGCTACACAATTGATCGGTACTCAAACCAATTTAGGACAGGCAGGTGCTATACAGGTAGCGGAAAATAAAATTATTCAGCACGACAAAGGTTTCGTAGCCCAGGAAGAAGTAAACTTCCGGGATATGTTATTGCTTACGTTAGGCATACGTGGTGATAAATCATCACGCAATGGAGATGCTGATAAACTCTATTATTATCCGAAGGGTTCGATTGCCTTTAATATAAATAAGTTAGCTATCTGGCATTCTTCTGCCATAAGCCTTTTAAAGGTACGAGCAGCTTATGGACAGTCAGGAAACTTCGCTCCTTTCGGCGCAATTTATTCTCCCATATTGCCTGCAGTTTTCAACGGAACTACCGGATCACTAATTACCCTCACCCGTGGAAATAACACGTTGAAACCCGAACGTCAAAAAGAACTGGAAATGGGCTTTGATGTAGGAATATTAAATGACAGGATAACATTGGAGGCCACTTACTATCAAAAGGATGTAAACGATTTAATTTTAAATGTGGCTGTACCTACCTCTTCCGGCTATTCTTTAGCCTGGAATAATGTAGCTGCTATTGAGAACAAAGGAATTGAACTGGCGCTGAACGCTACCATCATTCAAAGCGAGGACCTGCGCTGGACGCAAACCACCAACTTCTGGAAAAATAAGGCTAAAGTTACAAGGCTTGATGTGCCTGCTTTTAATACAGGTGCTTTTGGAGCCACTTTAGGCACATACCGTGTTGAACAAGGTAAAAGCCCTACACAGATCGTAGGTATTGGCAGCGCTGCTGATAAAGTAGATCCAACCTCCGGACTGGCTATTTACGGAAACGGCGAGCCGGATTTTAACTTGTCATCTTATCACAATATAACTTACAAAAATTTTGAATTCAGCTTTTTACTGCATTGGAAAAAAGGTGGCGATAACATTAATCTAACCACATTGTTAGCTGACATATTTGGCACATCCCCGGACTATGATAATAAAACGTTAGACCCGGCAGCACAAAAAACAAATGGTGAATACCGGCTGGCGGCATTAGGCAGTACGGCAAGGCCCTGGGTAGAAGATGCAAGTTATTTCAGGGTGCGTGAAATGGGTCTTGCTTTTCGCATGCCCAAAACCTGGTTTAAAAATATTGCTGGAATCAAAGTTGGAATATCAGCCCGCAATCTTTTTAATATTTTCAAATACAGCAGTTATGATCCCGAAGCCTCCAATTTCGGATCCAACGCCATTTCAAGCACGGTAGAGGTTACACCGTATCCTTCCGCGAAAAGTGTTCACTTCAACCTGTCTGTAAATTTTTAAACTAATCAAATTCTTAAGCAATGAATATCCAGCTTAATACATTTATAAAGATTGTTGCGATGGCAATGCCTGTGCTTTTATTCTCCGCATGTAAAGTGGAACCAATACTCGACCCTAATAATCCAGGCGCCAGTAGTATAGTTATTAATGCATCAATTAGTGAACTGCAAAACCTGGCAGATGGAAGCGAATCCGGCATGCGAGAATCATTAGGATTCTATTATGATGACCTCTGCGCAATTGGCCGGGAATATTACCGGTTTTCTACCTCCGATCCGCGATTTACTTCAGATTTATTGGGCAAGTCGAATGCTGTATTAGATAATAATACATTTTATCTTACCAACCCTTTCGCTGCGCGATACAGGGTGGTGAGAAATACCAACATATTGATTGATGCATTAACTAATACCAAAGCAACCATCACCGATGCACAACGCAAAGCGGGTATTGCTTTTGCAAAAACGATCCAGGCGTACCAACTTTTATCAGTGTTTAATTTACTCTATAATAATGGGATAAGGGTTGATGTAAAAAACCCGGACAAGCTGGGGCCGTTCTTAAATCTTCAGCAGTCATTAGCTGCTATTTTGACCTTATTAAACGAAGCTAATACGGATTTAAAAAACAACAATACCGATCTTCCATTCACTACAACCATGTATTCCAGGAGTGCGATGCAGTTTTCAAAGTTTAACAGGGCGCTGGCAGTAAGAGTGGCCATCTACAAATTGGATTGGGCAACAGCCAATACCGCGTTAACCGATTCTTTTTTCGACTTAAATGGCGATTTTAATACGGGTGTTTTTCACCTGTTTTCGTCTGCAGGGGGTGATCAGTTGAATCCCGTGTTTTATCCAAGGAACTCAAGCGGTGAAACAAGAGTGGCACATCCATCGTTCATTACCGACGCAGAGGCCGGTGATAAAAGACTGGGCAAAGTCATAACCAGATCATCCGCCGCTTTCCAGGATGGTTTGCAAAGCAATTACGATTTTTACCTTTACAAAACCAATGTTGATCCTATCCCAATTATTCGCAACGAAGAATTGATATTGATTTATGCCGAAGTGAAAGCACAAACAGGTATCACTGCAGACGCAGTTACCGCAATAAATAAAATAAGAAATGCAGCGGGGTTGGCAAATTATTCTGGTGCAACAGACAAAAACAGCTTGATTACAGAAATATTAAAGCAACGACGGTATTCATTGTTCGGCGAAGGGCATCGCTGGATTGATTTGCGCAGGTATAATTTGTTAGCCCAGTTGCCTATTGACAGGGTAGGTGATGATATTTGGATGCAGTTTCCCGTGCCGGCTAATGAGTAGATGATGATTATTGTGCAAGGGAGCAATGGATTCGGGAAAATGAGGACAAGGTATCAAAGCTTGAATAGGAATTCTCCATTAGGCTTAAATACTGATTTTTCTAATAATACATAATCGAATCCCGCATCCTTATACACTTTTTTTTGAATATACTTTTGTTGAAGTAACCACGTACGGAGGCCAGGGGCCATTCTTAAAAAAATTACCCGGCATTTATCTTTACAAACCTTTGCCATTGAGCATACCCCAAAAGTTTTATGCACCAAATTATAGTTATGTAGGCAGCACGAACGATATCCCTGATATCCGGTCTTCCATTCATTGGGCACCGAACATCATCATGGATAAGGAAGGTAAAGCAATCGTTTCTTTTTATACCGCAGATCACGCGGGTACTTACAGTATGGTGATTGAAGGAAGTGATATGAATGGAACTGTGGGTGAACGCAGGCGGAAAATTGTGTTTCGTATCCCTGAATACTAACGAATTTTCAAGCGCTCCATGAGCCATTTTGCGGGTTTTCCTTTTGCGGTCTTTGCGGTTTTTTCTTTTTTTAGTAAGACCCTGCTAAAACCTATAAGGTTCGAACCCTGAGTGCTGGCACTCAAAACGCAAACTTTATAGGTTTTAGCGTGACATTTTACTAATCAATCATTCATTTTTGAACATTATGTCCAAATTATTGTCATCAAACCAGGCGATAAATACCTGACCATGATTAAACAGTTACTATTTACACTCTACCTGGCATTGGGAATGAGCCCATTTTTACAAGCACAGGATACCCTGATGTATGGAATCTTCCCGGTAAGTAATGGGAGAATCATTTATGAAAAAACGATAGCCGTTGATAGCGTACCCAAAGATGAATTATTTAAAAGAAGTAAAGAGTGGGCGGCAAATGTTTACAAAGCTCAAAAAGATACCGGCCAAATTGAAAACCAGGATCAGGGTATATTAGTATATAATGGATTTGTTACTGCATCCTTCACCGAACCAAAAACACGGGTGGCGGCAGACTGGTATTGCTGGCAAACTATCAACATCGTATGCGCTGAAAATAAAGCGAAACTTACCATAACAGATCTTGAGCAACGATCGCCTTCGGGGTATGGTTCTATAAACATCGTAAAGATAGAAGAAATGAAAAACAGAACGGATAGTATCCCGAAGTCTGCATTCTTTGGTAAAAATAATAAAGCGAGATATTGGAAAACGGAGCTGGTTACACTAAAGGAAGTAGACCACAAAATAAAGGCTCTTATCGAATCTTTAGAAGAATCATTGAAGCTAAAATAGTGTATATCAATGATAAACTGTTGGTTATGCTGGCCATCAGTTATCAGGAAAACAATGCGAGAAGTAATTTCCTCCTGAAGGTTAGCCCGACTAATGCTAACATCAATGGGGATTGGTACAGCCCATTCGTGTTTCATGTTAACGTTGCGTGCTGGGGTTGGGCATTGTTGGAACGGCGTAATCTTTGTTAGGCTAAGCACCAACAATTATTTGTATAACATGCACCTGAAATAAGAACTACTATTTTTTTAATTAGAATGAAATTAGATTTAATTCCGGGCGAGGTAGCCTCATCGAAACATCCTTAGCATCTCCACTCCATGATGGTTGATACTTGTTTTAAATACTCCCGAAAATTCACCCAGATCCTTTTGTCGCCACACATCGCGAAGTCTCCATTTTCCTTTGAACCCCATCTTTGAAAAATTGAATGTATAGACTTTCGGTTTTTCATGACCCCAACGAACATAAGAGGCAGGAGTTTTACCAAACCCGTCTACATTAAACAACCCCACAGCACGAATAATAAGATGGGAAATTTAATCATGTTACAACAATGGGAAGATCTGTTTTTCATAGGTTTCACACACTTTGTGCCTCACTGTTTAAAGTATCTGTTGCCCCTTTGGGGCCGCTTTAATTTTTTCCAGCAAGTCGGTCAGCTCCTTAACTTTTTCGGGAAACTGGTTGTAAAGATTTTTGTCTTCATGAATATCTGTTCCCAGGTTATACAATTGTCCAGCGGGCTCTCCCGCCACCGGTTTTATTTCTGAAGGAACTGTGAAACCTCCTGAACCAAGATTGGTTATCAGTTTCCATGTTCCCTTCCTGATATCAAAAAAACCTTTAGATGAAATATTTACGATAGCAGGCTGCCCGGTGATTTGGCTGGACTTACCGAGAAGTACCGGCAGAATGGAGTAACTATCCTCGGTGTTAAACATAGCAGAATGATCACCGGTGAGATCGGCACAGGTTGCCATGAGGTTGGCGAGCGTTGTGGTTGAGTTGCTTACTGTTCCAGGCGTTATAGTACCCGGGTAACGCACAATAAAAGGAACACGGTGGCCACCTTCAAACGCATCCCCCTTCATTCCCCTGAATGGGCCGGCTGCTTTGTGATTGTATAACTGAACGAAATCTTCCCGCCAATATGGGCCATTGTCGCTGGCGAATATTACCATGGTATTTTTTGAAATGCCCATGCTATCGAGTAAATGAAGCACTTTGCCAACTGCATCGTCCACTTCCTGAACATAATCACCGTACTCACCTGCTTTTGATTTACCCTTAAATGCAGAACCCGGCATCCAGGGTGTATGTGGTGCAGGCATCGGGAAATAAAGAAAGAAAGGGTTTTTGACACCCGCCTGCCTTTTAATAAAATCAGTAGCCTTATTGGTGAATGCAGGCAACACATCATAAAAATCAAATGTAGGACCCATTAAGCCTGCCCGCCAGAATGGACCGGTATAACCAGATTCCAGTTTATTACCCCTGGTATAACCGGTTAGTGATTCCGTTAACTTATCATTTTCAAGATAACAATAGGGCGGCATATCCAATGATGCCGGAAGCACATAGGAATAATCGAATCCTGCTGTTGTTGGGCCATGTATTGGTGGCTTCGAAAAATCTATCTGATCGGGATTCATCTCATTGGTGATACCATACAATTGCTGTTTTATTGAATCCTTGAAAGCATCCTTTGGCACCCAATCCAGCCCCAGGTGCCATTTACCAACTACGGCAGTATTATATGATTTTGTTTTTAATAAAGTGGCCACTGTGGGTAATCCTTCTTCCATCAGGGTTCTGCTGTACCCGCGCAGTACGCCTACGGGCAACCTGCTTCGCCAGGGATACCTGCCGGTAAGAATGGAATAACGTGAAGGGGTACACACGGAAGAAGTGGTATGGGCATCTGTAAACCGCATTCCCTGTTTTGCTAATGCATCAATGTTAGGTGTGTTTACTTTTGCGTCTTTGTTGTAAATGCGAACATCTCCATAGCCAAGGTCATCGGCGAGGATGTATATGATGTTGGGCAGGGTATTACGTTGCTGCGCCTGAGCTGCAATACCAAGGATAGTGGCAGTGAAGAAAAATATAATCAGCAGTTTTCGCATACAGGAGTGTGTTAGATTGATAAAAAATGGTACAGGCTGATTGTCTGGGTCATCAAAGCGTACTGTTGAGAGTGATGGCACTATTTTCCCGACTTTATCTAAACAATTCTATGATACTGCATTAACCATTAACCATTAAATCAATATCCCGCATTCTGCGTCATAGCAGGATAAGACAAATCTATTTCGCTTTGCGGAATGGGTCTCAGGTAATGTATATCCTTAATGGTGTTACTTTTTGCAGCCCAGGGATTATATTTCAACACCCTTTCAATTAATTTACCCGTTCTCTTTAAATCGAACCACCGGTTGTATTCACCCAATAACTCCCTGGCCCTTTCATCAAGGATCAGCTCTATTGTAATATTACCAGGCGTAGCACGATAAGAAACTGCTTCCAGTGACTTAATATTTTCAGGAAATTTTGCGCACTTAGGATCACTTCCCGGGGTAACTAATGAGCGATCCAACACTTTGTTATAATATACTTCCGCGCCGCCCAATTTTCCACCAGCAGCTCCTTTTACAATAGCTTCCGCCGCGATGAAATAAGCTTCCGCGGAACGAAAAATGGCTTCATTAAACGTACCGTACGCATCTCCGTAAGGAATGCCTGGCTGCCAAAACTTCCACATGAGTGGCTCTCCGGAAGGAAAACCGCTAACGGCTACATTATTCACTATATTATACCCCCCACCCCACTCATCGCCATTGATAACTGAATAATTCCGGGCGCCGCCCACATCCACGCCCCTATCTTTTAAATTTGTGGCCGGATTATTCCAGGGACGGAAATAAACAACGGTATCACCAGCTTTAATATTAATCTGGAAGCTGGGGTTTACCAAAGGCAAGGGTTTAAATGCTGATACGGCCTGCAATGCGTACCCCACTTCTAAAAAATTATGATCATACCTTAGATCAACCGTAGGGTCATATAAACGATAGGCTGCAGGCCCTAAAGGATAAATATATTGAGAGCGGTTATAATCACTCGTTCTTCCTTTAGTGCCCGGGAAGCTTTCGCCGTTACCGCCAAAAACAGAATGTAAATTATTTCCACCAGCAGCGTCGGGTGCAAAAGCTGCGTCTGTTTTATTGGTCAACACATCGGGATTATACTGTACGGAAAAAATGATCTCCGCATTTTTATCATTTTGAGCACCTGTATACTGTGTCAACGGATTTTCTGAACGTACCGGAAACAGGTCCTTGTATTTTGTAGCCAGCGGATAGGCAGCTATTACTTTATCTGCGTACTGAAGGGCCAGCGTAAAATCTGCATTGGAACCACCCAGCACGTTTTTAAAATTCCAGCCACGGGTTAAATATACGCGCGACAACAGGAACTGTGCGGCACCTTTTGTAATACGTCCGTAGTTGGAAGCAGTAACGGGAAGTTTGGATTCGGCATCCAGCAAATCAGTGATAATCTGTTTGTAAATATCGGCTGAAGGAACCCTTACTGCTTCTTTGCTGGCAGTTTGTGTTTCCGTTAAAGGCATGGGTACATCACCCCATTGTTGAACAAGGTAGAAAAGAGTAAGGGCTCTCATAAACTTTGCTTCCGAAACCCGGGTATCCTTGAGAGACTGCACCATAGTGGTAATGGCTTCGGAACGGTCAATGGCTGTATTAACCCTGGCCAGTTCGGCATAAAGCAATGTCCAATAAGATCTGAAATCATCAACAGAACCATTCAAACTAACATCGTACTGGTTCAGGGCACCCGCATTCGCCGGTGTGGTGGCAAACTTTGGATCACCATATCCACCCGTGGTAAAAAGGTCCGTTCCCAACAAAACAAGGCTACGATGCTGGTGAATATTCCGCAGCAAGGGGTAACAAGATTTGACCAGGTCTTCAAAACCAGCCTCCGTTTTGTAATAAACATCCGTTGTTAATGTAGAAATTGGATTTTCCACCAAATAATCTTTTTTACAACCCGGCAAAACTATTGTTGTAAATGCAATCGCAATAATCGTATATCGTATATATTGTACTGATTTCATTGTGTCTTTTTTAATTAATTAGAAACTGATGTTTACCCCCAACGTATAAATTACGGAAGGCACATCATCCTGGTATATTGCCGAATTAAATTCCGGATCAAATCCGGTGTAGTCAGTAAATACGAATGGATTGGAGACCTGTGCGTAGAACCGTGCATTGGCCATTTTGAACCTGCTCATCGTTTTTTTCTGCAGCGTATATCCCACGGTAATATCAGAAAATCTTAAAAAACTCGCATCCTGGTAGTTGATCGCGCCTCTATATGGGTTGGCTACAAATGGAGAAAAATAAGTATTGGAAGGATTAGTTTTTGTCCAATAGTTTAAGGAAGCAAGTGAATTATACCGGTTACCCAGTTCACCAAAAGTTCCTGACAGAGTGGAATTGCTATACTGCACTCCATTTCTATAATAAAGAAAAAATGAAAGATCAAAACTTTTGTAATTGAACCGATTTGTAATTCCCATGATCCAGTTTGGCAATTGTGTACCGAGTACTTTGCGGTCATCTATTGCATTGGATGAAGATATCTGGCCGTCTTTATTCTGATCAACCACCCTTACGGCACCAGGTACCTGGCCGTACCCTTTTGCTGCAGAGGAATCTGCCAGTTGCCATATTCCTGCAAACTCATAGTCAAAGTTGGACCGGATCGGGTAACCGACAAAAAGCTTATTGCCTTTATCGATTGTTTGTCCCTCCCCATATAACTCCAGCAATTTGTTTTTATTTTTGGTGAAGGCTATCGTACTGTTCCAACCGAAATCTTTTTGCATGATATTTACAGTATTGATGGTAACCTCAATACCCTTATTCTCAATCTCTCCCACATTTGCAGTAACCTGGTTAAAACCAGATACCGTCGGTATTTTTTGATTTAATATTAAATCAACCGTTTTCCTGTTATATACTTCCAATGAACCTGCAATACGATTGTTGAAAAATCCAAAGTCCAGGCCCAGGTTTAGTTCATTGCTTCTTTCCCATTTCAGGTTTTTGTTAGCCAAATTAGCCGGTGCAAAGCCATAGGCGGCCGTTCCGTCAAAATCATATCCTGTATTTAGTAAATTAGCCTGTGTGCTGTAAGGAGCCACGGTTGAATTGCCTACTTCACCATAACTAACCCGTAATTTCAAGTTTGAAAACAGGTTCAATTTTTCAATAAACGGCTCATCACTCATTCTCCATGCCAGCGCGACAGATGGAAAAAATGCCCATTTATTACCTTCAGCCAATTGAGAGGCACCGTCTGAACGACCGGTAACGGTCAACAGGTATTTATCGTTATAGGAATAATTAATTCTTCCCATAAAGGAAAGTAATGAACGTTCTGTAAGTAAACTCGACTGGGAAGTAACCGTTCCGGTGTTCAACGCATACCAGTATGAATCATATGGAAGGTCTTTCACCGCAATGGAATAAGCTTCATCTCTCTGGTAATACGCACTTTGAAGGGCAGTTAACAAGATTTTATGTTTACCAAAGTCTTTTTTATAGTTGAGGATATTGTCTACCGTATAGTTGCCTGATACCCGCGTATCCAGTTGTGTTCTTGGTTTAGTGCCGATTTGCGATTTTGACCATTGGCCTCTCCAGTCTCCCACTTTTTGAGTACTGTAAGAACCGGAAAGAGAAGAACGAAAGCTTAATCCTTTTAGCAGGGACACTTCCACATAGGCGTTCGACATGGCAGTGAGAATGGTTGTTTGAAGCTTGGAAGTTTTAGGATCTATATCAGCGATGGGGTTTGGCACCTGTTTGTCATTGATACCCATCCAATACGCCAATCCATTAATACTAAAATCAGAATTTTGCGACGGATTGGTAAGATCACTAAAATAGGCGGTACCTGTTGGCCTTGCCCGGAAGGCACCTCTCAATGATTCCTGTGAGCCCCAGTTCTGATCGCTGTAAGTAACATAGGAAGTGAAGCCAACCTGCACGTGTTCACCCAGCTTACTGTCTAAGCCAGCATTTAAATTATATCGTTTAAAGCCGGTATAGTCAACATTACCTTTTTCATTCAAATAACCACCGGAGAACCGGTAGGTGGTTTTTTCGCTTCCTCCGCTAACATTGATGTTGTGGCTGGTTTGAAGAGCCGGGGCCGTTATTAGGTCCACCCAGTCTGTCGTTTTATGTGCATCGATATTGGCCGTTTCAGCAGTAGTAAAAACGGTGCCGGTAAGTCCGGCTGCAACCCTGTCGGTATACGTTAATTTGTAATACTGATCGGTAGACATGAGGTCAGGAATATGAGCGAGCTTTTTCACACCTACGTAGCCATCATATCCTACTCTGGGTTTACCTGAAAGGCCTTTTTTGGTGGTAACAATTACCACCCCGTTAGCGCCACGGGCGCCATAAATGGCAGTAGACGAAGCATCTTTCAGTACATCCATCGACTGAATGTCGTTGGGATTAAGTGTGTTTAGATCCCCTCCCATCAAACCGTCAATAACAACCAGTGGTTGCGTAGAGTTATTAATAGTGTTTTCGCCCCTGATAGTAATGCTGTAACCGGCACCTGGCCTGTTACTGGCTTTAGTTACCGTTGCGCCGGCAACTTGTCCCTGTATTGCCTTGGCGGCTTGCACGGGATTCGCTCTTACGATATCTTTTGATTGAACCGAGGAAAGAGCACCTGTAACATCCCGCTTTCTTCGTTCACCATAACCAACTACCACCACATCATCCATAGTTTTGGTATCCAAAGTGAGTTTGACCTGAAGGTTGTTTTGACCGGTAACAGCAACATCCTGGCTGGCAAAACCGATAGATTTAATAACAAGAACGGGAGTACCGGTAGCTGGCACATTAATAGAAAACATCCCATCTGCATCCGTTGTTGTTCCTTTGGAACTACCCTTCAGGGTAATGCTCGCGCCATTCATTTTTTCCCCTGTTTCATTATTTGTTACCTGGCCGGTAACCTGGCGGGTTTGAGCCCATGTTAAGCTTGAAATAAAGCATAACAGGAAAGAAAGTAGTAGAACTTTTTTCATAATAAGCAATTTTGGTTTGACAATCAATAACTAAAAACAAAGAAACCCTTGTGGAGAAAGAGGTGCAAGCTTGAAACAGTAGTTATGCAATCATTTGTGAAAATAGATAAAAGGTTTTACTTAACACTTTACCGTTTAAAAAAAAATGCGAAGACTAATACAATAAGAGGTAAAAGTGTAATAGTATCGCACTATAAATCTCCGGATGTTTCTGTTTGGAAATTATACTGCATACTTACATCTCCCTGTTTCTGGTCATTTAAACTTATATTATCCAGGTAACGCCTGCCCTGGGCACGTATACCAATGGCACGCTGTACGGATTTTCAATAATGTAGTTCGCGTACAATTGAATCCAGTTCATGGGCAGCATTTTCTAATCGCTCCTTTACAATTAAGGGGGTATTTGCTGCGAGGGCGTTCTTATCATTTGTATCCGCTTTATCGTATGCAAATATGAGCTTGTTTAAAATGTCTTCAGATCGTTTAGGAACTTCATCTTTCAATTTCAATTTTACCACTGATGACATCTTACCTTCGGGAGCAACGTCTAATCTTTTCAATAAGTTATAAGCAACATTTTTAGGATCGACGAGGGAAAAGTACAAACATTTATTAATGTCCGCTGTAGCATTGTTCCGGGTAAATCGTAGTGTGCCATATTTTGTGTTTATCCAGATATTTAATGGATACAACTTCTGGTCAAAGATAACCGTGGAATTATTCTCATTAAATAGAAAATAAACTTTATCAATTTCCGTAAGAGAGTCCGGCTTATCAACTTCAATTTTTATCGGGGAAGTTGTATACGCAGAAACTGACTTAACACTTTCTTTTTCAAAAACGGGCGCATATAAATGCAGTTTCTTAACAACCTCAATCATCAGCGATCTGGATTTTATGATTTCCATTTCCTTCTCGATTTTTTTTGCAGAAAGCTGGTTCAACGATTCAATTATTTGTGTATCATCTTTGCCTTTTTGCTTGTCTTTAATTAAAAGGATAGCAGTAGATTCATAAACAGGCGTAGCCAGGCTGAAATAAACCCAGGCGGAACCTATGCAAAAAGCCAGCAATAAAAACACGGGCCAATACGGAATATATTTACACCACATCCGGCTTACAAAATTTTCCTGTTTAATATTAATCCTGGAATTCTTACTATGTGGCATGTTATAATTGTTTATAAAAAAGGAAGCGATTTACTGCTAATGCAGTTTTGCAAAGGACATAGTATTGAAGTAAGAGTCGGTTCGTATTCGGCCAGGACCGTGTATCGTTGGTTATTAAGTATAGATATCGACTCCCCCAAAAATAACTTTGGGAAACATCAAAGTAATAGACTTAGCAGGTTAAACTATTCTCAAAAAAGAAATATGTGATAGGAAAAAAGATTACTTGCGGCGATTCGGATGGAATTGAAGTTGCGCTTTCGGGGCGATTCGAGCGTAAAACTAATCGTTAATAATTATAAATCCAAAAAATATAAAAAATATAAAAGATGCAAATGACACATATGATATCTATGAGGAATGAATACTCGCCTTTGCAGCGCGTATCTCCGGGCTTTAGACTGCCAAAGTCGGCATTTAATTTGTCCAGGGTTTTGCAGGGAGTATTTTCACTTTTGGATTCAGTAATTTATATCTTAAAAGAATACATACGCCTTACCGTTAATAACGAAACAACAATTGCTGCAACTACAAAAAAATTAAACACCAGCATGTCTGCTAAGATAAATTGAAAGATAGAACTATCTGTTGCCGTATGAAATTGCCCCAGAACAAACATCCTTGCTAACGCAACGGCAACTGTCGACCATACAAGAATCAAAAATATCGATTTTAAAACAGCCTGTTTCTGCTGGTATACAGCCACAACATAGCTGACAATTATTGAGGTAAGCAAAACGATACATCCACGCATTAAATACGAAAAAACGATTGTATGCGGAGGTCCGAGATCCTCTACCAGGTCAATCATGGTGTGGCTAAAGGTTAGCGTAACAGCAATTTGAAAGGCAACAAATGGCCAGCGTAGCGCTATCATTATTAATAAACAGCCGATGGATGTGTAATTATTTAAGACTCGTGCTATGGTTCTTAAAGCAACAAGCATAGCACCATCGGCATTACTTCGGCCTTCCACAAATGGATCGATCAAAGGAATAACCAGGTAGATCAAAAACCCAACCATCAGAATAACTATCAATTGCCTGATAAAAGAACCATGGAAAGTTCCGGTCATTTTATTATCAAATATTTTTTTTACTTTTTTCCTGCTTAACCATGCCGCATACCCGAAGAAACCGCCCATAATAAAACCAAATGAGAATTCCATAAGCTTCCACCATTCATTAATCCATACCGTTTTGCCAAGCTGCGATCCGAGCACAAGCCAAAAAGCTCCGAGCCCAAATCCCAACGCTCCACCGATCAGTCCATAGCCGGCAAAATGAATTATTAATCGAAACACTTCGGTATTTGTTTTTATTTTTAACCAGGTCAGCAATGCAATGGCACCAAATAGTAGCCCGGCCCATGATTCATGTCTCGGCTTAATAATTGGATCTGAAAAATAGATAAGCTTTGGATCATTGATCATTTTTAATCCAATGACAAACCCAATCAAAAAAAGCAAAAAGCCTGTAACAATTGTTTTGGGGTTAAGTCCTCTGTGAACGAGGCCCAGCCCAATAAATGTTCCGCCAACCAATCCCCAAACACCTCCTTTTACTGTTGATCCGCATGTTCCCCACCATACTGTTTCGGGATTACGAAGAAAGCCCAGTGTTTGCCCGTACGTCATTTCACCACCCATGCCAATACCTGCGGTTCCAAAGACTACCATCACAGCAGCCATGGCAAACGGGATATCAAGAAGCATACAAATAGTAAGCATCACCATGGCGCCAGGTATCATGGCTCCAAATGGGCCTCCACCAATGAAGCCGCGCAATCCCCAGCCAAGCAACATGGTGATGGCGGGCAATAAAATAAAAAGCCATAAAGGATACTCTTTCCTTACATAAGAATGTACGTTGCCTGTTAGCATAGTGTTGGTTTGATGTCTTTATTGTTTCAGTAGCCAGATATCACAAACTTTTGATTTCTTCCGCCAGTTAAGGTTTGATTCTTCCGGCTGGTCAAAGGAAACGATCATTTTTCCATCACTAACATATTTGCTGGCGATATGAAATTCTTTAAACTGCTCCAACTCTTTATTATAGGTAAAAGGAGTTATTCGTTCTCCATCCACCCTCAGTAAAGCATCCCCTTCACCCGCTATCCTGATGATATAGTGGCCGTTTGGATCCAGGTCCTCATATTCTATCCTGGGAAAATTCTGGAATAATTGTGTTGACAAACGTTTCCTGCTTTTACCGTTATCCCACCAGGCCACGTCAGTGGCGTCTTCTGAACGGGATTTAACATGCGGGCTTTGTGAAACGTCGGATACGTTATCATAATAACTTCCTTGTCCGGAGTTTTCCCAGGTATGGATTATTTCAAGCCTGCTCAGTTTTTGTTGTTCATCAGGCATTTTACTAATCATAGCAAACTCATCTGTAAGCCACCAACGGTTATTCAATGGATAGTCGAGGAAGTCGAGAATGGCGCCCCGTTCTTCACCGCTGGCATTGTATTTTTTAACGCTGGTTTGCATTCCTATAGATTTAAATAAGGCAGCGCAATAGTCTACAATTTTTTGTCTCAATTCAGGGAATATTGGTTCTGTGTCCGCTTTGCCTACCATCGCCAAAACTGTTTCCATTGCTTTTCCCGAGCCAATTTTGCCGGCTGCTGCAAGAAAGGAATTAGCATTTTTTTCCAGTCCCTTCTCGAATATTTTCCTGTGCCGGGTATACGTGTCATAATAACAGCGCATTACCAACTGCTGCCAGCGCCAGTTACCGGATAATTCCGGATGTAATGATTCCAGTTTTTGCCAGAAAGCAAACGATGTTTCAATGCCGCCATTTTCTTCCAGCGGGCCAACCCAGTTTCTTTCCAAAGCAAAGATCCCATTGGCAGCATCGTCTGCGACAGACGACCCAAAAAAGCAACTTGCATATTCCTTTACAATCTGATTAACATTTTTATCCGGATCCCAGCCCAGCTGGCTCCAGACCACTTTGTTTACATCATCGTGAACGCCATCAGAATAAGAAATAAATCCATCTGTAAATTGGGCAAAACGATGATGAATTTTTGCGTAAAAGAAAGGTCGCGGGTTACATACCTCACGGCCTTCAGTAAGCGCAAATGCCTGGTCCCATTCCTGCACGGGATACTGGCAACGGACGGAGTGGGTGATGTCGGGATAATCGCGATGTTTATATTTAGCAGGCAAGCGGAATCGGGTTGATGATAGCTCCGGGCTACCAGGTCCAGACACAACACCGGCAAGCCAGTCGGGATTATTTTTCTCCAGGTATCCATAAAAATAATCAACCTGCCGATCGCTGAATCCTTGCAGGGAAACCCATACACCCGCTTTAGGATGATATTTTTTAAGTTCCGCGGCAATAGCTTTTAAGAAAGGCATCACATATTCAGGATCGTTATCGCCAGGATCCCCGCCAGGTACAAAGACATTGTCAAGCCGCGGGCATTTTTTATAAAATTCTGCGTGTTTTTTTACTTCAGCATTGAATTTTGAACTGTCAGAAAGAGCCACATCAACGGGTGTCCAAACCCAGTAATCCAGGCCATAGTTCCCGCATATTTCACTCATCCTTATATTCATTTCTTCCCTGGGCAGTTTCATTAATACGCTGCGCGGGCCGCCCTGGAACGGGATATTCTCAATGCAATTGGTTCCTAATAAGGCAAGTTCACGAATGTATTTGTCGAATTGGTCAACCGTCCATGCATCCCACGAATTGGCCGTGTTACGATAGCCAAGCTGGTGGCCGCGTATAGAGTAAACGGGTGAAGTGGTTATTTCATTTGCTTTATCAAATAATATTTTCTTCTTTGATAAAGATGCAGTGCTTAAAAATTTTCCAATTGAAAACAGGATGCCTCTTTCATCAGCGCCGATCAACCATAAAACATCTTTTGTTTTATACTTATCCAAAACAATCCTGAAACCCTCGGCTTTTGTACCAGCAACATTTTCACGTGAATCCCCAGGGACCAGTAATCCCCCGATATTATCATCATTTTTGGTTGCCAGCACAATTACCGGTGTGTTCATTGATGTTGAGGCAGGCGGAAGGAGTATGGATGTGCGTTGCATTATTTCTTCCTGTAAAACCCTTATAACTGTTTCCCTGAATGGAGATTGTATTTTAGATGAAACAAGAATTTCGGCTTTAGCTAAATCGGCTACCTGGGCAGTTAGCCAGCCAGAACATAACAAGCATAAAGAGACCAAAATTATCTTTAACATCAATAATTTATTTTTCATACAATATATATATAATGATTGAATCTGCATATCAGGCCTGGCTTATTCATAGCCTCACCAGCCTATTTTATATGCCACGCATCATGAGTCTGGCAGTTTACAGGTAAAGTAATGGTATTTCTATGTTGCTGCATAATTTTGCAGTAACTGGCAGGTAAATAGTTTATCGGACTAGTGTCATGTTAAACATAAACTGTCGGTTATTTTGGTTATCAGCTATCAGCAGTCAGCTATCAGGAAAACAATGCTTGAATTAGTTTCCTCCTGATAGCTGAAGGCTGATAGCCAAAGCGTCATTTTAGAGTTGACATAACACCAGGGCGAATACCTAACCACATTTCACAAAAAATCACCTTTTTGTGGTATTGTTTGGGTTGTAGAACCTGTTTACCTTAATCTCTTTTTATACGCGCCTGATTAATCTTATATTATGAAACAAATTTATTACGTTTACCTGTTAAGCCTGCTGTATGTGAGTTGTAAAAAAGATCGTGATCAACCTGCACAGCAGGATACCTTTGTTAAAATCGACAATATTATTTTCAATACCACATCAAGTAATGATTTAAAAAATCACCTCTTGAAAATCGATACGCTGAATAATTTGCCCTATACGTTAGTTGGCTTTGGTGTTTTTACCGGCAAAAGCAGGATCATAAAATTTGCGAATGGCGGGTTATTTAAGGGGGTACCGGTGATTGAATTTTCTGGCTGGGACGATTTCGGGTACACCTACCTCTCCAAAGATACTTCCGGAAATATCATGGAGTTATACAGGAAAAAATTTAGTTCATCGGATATTTTATATCCACTGCCAATTACTGTTTTCGCTTCAAAAAATGTACTGCCGGTTGATGAGTGGAACTCAACTTCAGGCTGGGAACAGCGTCATAATACCCTTTATACTACTTTTAAAACCAAAGTTCTAAATATAAATGCAACAACAACCAGCGGATTAACCGGGTGTTTTGAATTTGAATACAGTTCACCGGATTATATAGACACCGTATTCTTTAAACCGGCGAAGGGCCCTGTTGAAATCCGTTCCTGGAGAGCGCATCTTTATGAGAATAATCAGCCGGGATATGGCGGTTACAGGTAAAGATTTAGGTAGAAATATAAGTTCGTTCAGTGGCTGCCAGGTAGAAAAGACGCGTATTTGGAGTGTTTAGATAGTAGACGGAGTAATAGTTCTACCTTCCCTTACTTACTCAAAGAGGGGAAAGTAGAACTATCTCTCTCAAAGGTTACTTAACTAAATGAAGGTACCTTACAGAAAAATAAATCCAATGCGCTACAAGTAAAGATAACAATGCCTACAACCAATCTTTTTAAAACCTATCATTTCGATTCAAATCATCCTGGTCCACATCTTTTAATATCTGCGGGTGTTCATGGAGATGAGTACGAGCCGATGATTGCAGCCAATAAGCTGATACAAACGGCAACCTCCTTTCTCACCAAAGGAAGCGTAACTATTGCTCCTGTAGTAAACCGCTCTGCATTTTCATTGGCAAGCCGTTGCGGAACAGATGGGCTGGACCTGGCAAGGACCTGCCCGGGTAAAAAGGAAGGAAGTATCACAGAAGAAGTTGCCAATGAAATCAGCCTGCTAATTCAGCAATCAGATTTTTTTATTGATATGCATACCGGTGGAACGCTTTTTAACATCTTTCCTTTAGCCGGTTATATGCTTCATGACTCTCCCGAAGTACTGAAGCACCAGCAAAATATGGCGGAGGCTTTTAATCTACCTGTTATCTGGGGCACTGATAAATACGCAGAAGGAAGAACTCTATCAGTAGCAAGAGATGCCAATATTCCCGCAATTTATGTTGAATACGGAGGCGGAATTTCTGCTTCAACACAAATCATTGATGCCTACTTCCAGGGATGCCTGAATGTAATGCGCTATTTAAATATGACAGATTCTGTTGCTGAACATTCAACTTATGTACACTATTGGGTAGATGATTACAGGATAGATAGTGGACACTTACAAACGAAAATGCCTTCCACGTCCATGGGTATTTTTTTCCCGGCCGTGAAGCCAGGCGACCAGGTGCAAAAAGGATATCTATGGGGACTGGTAATAAACCCGGAAGATGGTTCAGAAAACAAAATGATCGCAGATGTGGATGGTCTTGTTTTATTTACAAGAATTTCATCGCATGTTAATACGGGTGAATCATTGGGCGGTATTTTACCTATTACAAAACCAGGGAAAA
Source organism: Chitinophagaceae bacterium (assembly GCA_039921525.1). Classification (GTDB taxonomy): domain Bacteria; phylum Bacteroidota; class Bacteroidia; order Chitinophagales; family Chitinophagaceae; genus JADCRZ01. The sequence continues at coordinate 27,354 of JBDSBP010000162.1, forward strand.
AAATTTTTAATGCAGTCATTCAATAAAACAGCCATTATCACGGGAGCAGCAAAAGGTATTGGCCGCGCTGCTGCTTTAAAGTTTGCCTCGGAGCATTTCAATATTACGCTTGTTGATATTAGCCAGCAAGAACTACAACAGGTGTATGAAGAAATAAAAAATCTCTATGAAGCCGACTTGCTAATGTGCTGTGGAGATTTAGCCGATTGGAATTTCCTGCAGCACATTACTACAAAAACCATAGAGAAATGGGAGCGCATAGATGTATTGGTAAACAATGCAGCCTGGCGAACGCTGGAAACGATGCGAACCATCAGCATTGAATCCTGGGAAAGAACCATGCGGATATGCCTGACGGCTCCTGCCTTTTTAGCCAAACAGTCCGCTGAAGTAATGGAGCGGCTTGTAACCGGCGGTACCATCCTTAATATATCCAGTGTGATGTCTGAACGGGCAGGAGGAAGCGGACCCGCTTATATTTCTGCTAAAGGAGCCATTGAAAGTTTAACGTATGAGCTGGCGGTAACCTATGGCAGGAGCAGCATACGGGCAGTTTGTGTTCAGCCTGGATTTATAGAAACAAATTTAAGCCATGATTATAAAGATCCACAAGGCAACAACATAAGTGATATTATGATAGAACATGTAAAAGAATCTACCCCCTTAGGGAGGGGCGGACAGCCGGAAGAAATTTCCGAAGCCCTTTATTGGTTAACAACCGATGCCGCGTCATTTATAACCGGTACAACACTACTCATTGATGGTGGCTTAAAACATAATTTCAATAGTTATCCAATGAAGAAATTACAATTCCCCGATCAATTTTAAAAAAATGGAAACGATTTAGATTTAAGTTGAGGAAGAAGTTTTAAGCAGGGCTTTTGCCAATGTTAATGCAGAAACGATCACACATGATGCCATTAAAAACGGCATGAAAGCCGGAGATATCTTTAAAAAATATCGTACATTATGACAAACATAAAATTCCTGCAAGGGCCATCATTGCCCGTAAGTCCCCTGCCCTTTTCACCTGCTGTTTTTGCCGGTGATTTTCTCTTTGTTTCCGGACAGGCTTCTGTTGACAAAGATGGAAATATAATTACCGGCACTTTTGAAGAAGAATGCAGAAGATCTTTTGAAAATGTAATCGCCATTTTAAGCGCCGCGGGCCTTTCAATGAAAGATGTTGTACAAGTGCGTAACTATGTAAACAGTCAGGAAAATCTTTCTCTATTTAATAAAATTTATAAAGAGTACTTTACGCCGCCATATCCTGCCAGGACTACATTGATGGGATGCCTGGGTATGCTGCTGAAGTTTGAAGTAGATGTGGTGGCCTATTTAAAAAAGTGATACTATTAACCCTGGCATCTTACTTGAAAAAGATATGGTATGAAGCATGTAACCGAACGTATCATTCATCTTCCATTCTATACGGAAGGTCCTTGCATGGATAGTAATGGCACTATTTATTGCACCACACTTTCTGGCGGTAACATTCTCCAGTTCAACAATACTAATGTTCCACATATTTGGGCGAAATCTGTTTGTCCTAATGGCCAATATATATCCAGGGTGGATGAACACTTCGTTTGTGATAGCAAATCGGCTACTATAAACCGGTATAATAGTAAAGGGAATTTTCTCAAAACTGAAATGAATGGAAAATGTAATGGTAGTAAAGTCTATTGCCCTAATGACCTTTTAGTTGATTCCACAGGTGGCATTTATTTTACCGATTCAATAAGACAGGATGGTAAAGTTGGTTATATATCTGCAGATGGAATAGAAAAAATTGTATTGTCTGGGCTGGAATATCCAAACGGTCTGGTATTATCGCAAGACGAAAAGTTTCTTTATGTTGCGGAAAGTTACCGAAACCGAATCCTTATAGCAGCACTAAAAAGTCCTGGTGCGTCTGAGGGTTATGATGTATTTACGGATCTTCCTTCACATAATTCCGGCAATGAAATAGATAATCTTCCTGACGGCCTGGCGCTGGATGCAAATGGACGTTTGTGGGTGGCGCATTATGGTATGCAGGCATTGCAAATTATATCCAGACAAGGGGTTGTTATTGATTCGATTGCTATTCCTTTCCCGCTTGTTAGTAATGTGTTTATTGAAAATAGTATATTACCAAAGGTATTGGTAACGGGCGGTTATGCGGAGCCAGGACCGGGGGCATTGGTGGTACTGTCATGCTTAGAATGATAGGTAGAATAAAGTTTTTGTATACGTTGGCTGACTAAAAATAATGTTCCAAAACCTGAGAGTGATCGCTTATCTTCCCCTCCTTTTTCATGGAGGGGATGTTGGATTCCGTTGCGAAGCACGGAATCCAACGGGGGTGGTTGCCGCGGAGTGTTGCCAACAAATGCTATTCGATCCTCGGCAATTTACTTTGTTAAGTTCACTCCGCAGCAACCACCCCCGTTCTGAAACGTGCTTCGCATCGTTTCAGAACATCCCCTCCTATGGATAAGAAGGAAAAAGGAGGGGAAGATAGCACTACCAGCTTCACACCTTTATAGCAATCCATTTAGCTAATGACATTGACAATCGATACGAATATAAAAACTCAGCAACATCAACGTTCCTTCATAGGATAAACCGTCAACTTCCAATATTCTTATCCTGTTTACTTAACATAACACTAAGCAAATACCGAAAAACACGAAGCTTATCACCCTGGTAAACGCAATATTAACAAATGAATTGAATTACATGCCTGAACCAACATTTGAGTGATACAACTCACAAGCATACCCATCAACACTCCCCTTCCGTTTGCTCTTTGGTGAGTAAATCATATAAATCTTAATCAAATCCTGATCACAACAAAAACCGCCATGAAGCGTTAACGTACATATACCACTTTAATTAAAATTCTGTTTCTTTTTATGAAGTTATCGCAACTAATAAATACCAGCCCCGAGGACAGCCCAGAGTTGCCGTTTAGTCATAATAAACAGATACCTGCTGTAATAGAAAAGAACATCCTCAAAGCACTGTCATTTTACCCGGAACTAAAAAACGCCAAAATCAATTTTATTTTAAAAGAGAAGATAAAAACTTCTGTAATGCAGGCCCAGCCGGTTTTTACTACGCTCCTGCGCAGACGGAAAAACAGGCGTTACCGGATAAATATAAGTGTGCATTTCAGACTTACTCATTCTGTTATGTCCTTCGAGCAAATACCGGATGATGTTATGGTAGGATGGATCGGTCATGAACTGGGTCATATTCTTGACTACGAAAGCCGAAGTAATACGGGAATGATTTCTTTTGGCTATCGTTATTATTTTTCATCCGACTATGTAAAAGGCGCAGAAATCACTGCTGACACATACGCCGTGAATCACGGCCTGGGACATTATATTATCTCCACCAAACGGTTTATTTTGGATCATGCCGAACTACCGCAGGCTTATAAAGATAAAATAGCAAGGCTGTACCTGTCGCCGGATATCATTGTAGAACAGGTTAAAAAACTTGAAGAGAAAAAGATCGAAGAGGAAAAAAAGGATCTATAATACCTGTTTTACATAATTTTTAAACTCTTTAAAATCATCTTCGTTCATTACTCTGGGAATTTTTGCCTGTCCTCCCAGCTTTTTAAATTCTTAGCTCCAGCTATAAAACTTTTCAACAGGAATAGCATCCACTTCCAGGCGTTTTAAGGACTTTGTGCGTGCTACTTTGTAATTCTTATTGTTGTCAGACAATTCGGTATCGATTATTTCGGATGCTTTCGATGTGTCAATTTCTTTATCTGACCCGATGATAAATTTCATGACATATTCTTCATTCTATTAATCCTTTTGATCAAATTTGTGTTTCATGCCAAGTGCGGTGAGTCTTGCTTTCTTAAGAAGTTGTTTTAGTATTGTCTTTTGCGCCTAATGAGGATCTGGCTCATCACGTAAAAATGCATTGATATCAATTGCTTTCTTTATTACCCCGCCAGTCAGTGCCATCTAACTTTTTACCTCATACATGTACAAGCCTGGTGAGCCTTAAAATTATCCAGGAACTTCGAATTCAATGAAGCTATTACCTGTCAGCCGGTTTTCGTGTCGTCGGCTTGTTAATTATTTTCCTCATCATCACTTTGCCTTCTCCTGTTTTGGCCATTCAAAAGTTTAAAATCTTTATCACCGAACCTGTATAAAAAAGTGAATCGAAAGTTTCGAACATTCCAGCGACTATAAGAATCCTGGTAATAATTTTCCTGGTCATATATCTGTCCAAAACGATTGGTATTGAAAACGTCATTAACGGCAAACGTTATAGCTGCTGCGTTGTTTTTCAGGAATTCTTTTCTCAGGGCAAAATCTACCTGGTACTGTTCTTTGTTGCGACCCTGGGGTATTACACGGGGTGATTCATATTCGCCGCTTAACTGGAAACTTGCATTATTCAAAATCACTGACTTTGAAACTACCTTGTAATTTAAATTTAATTTTGATTCCCAATTAAATCCTTCGTTGCTCAACAATAATTTTCCGTACGATGCTTTAACTTTTCTGTATTGAAGATTTATATTTGGAACTAATTCCAGGCTTCCTATCTTATGCTGAAGGGTAAACTCTGCCCCCATCCTGTTCGTATATTGGGCATTAATGAACGTATTCAAAATAGCATTGGGTTCTATTGCTGCACTATTAAGTTGTGTAAACTGCGCGGCTGTTATAGTATCACTATACCGGGTAATATCTGCCTGGTTATTATGAAAATATAATACACCCAAAAAGCTGCCATTGCTATATTGCTTGTTATAATTAAATTCAAAAGAATTATTGTATTCAGGTTTTAAAGCAGGATTACCCTGGCTGATATTTAGCGGATCATTAATATCTATGAAGGGATTCAGTTGCCAGAAATTGGGCCGGCGGATCCGCCTGCTGAAATTCAATTGTATCTCCTGCCCGTCGCCGATTTCTTTCGTTAAAAACAAGCTGGGAAAAAGTCCATCGAAAATGCTTCCAATATCCAGTGGAAGAGTATAACCAAATTTTCTTGCGCTGTCCACCAATCTTCCATTAAAGGTCGATTGCTCGGCTCTTAAACCGGCCTGGTACCGGATGCCATTCCAAATATTGGAATATGTAAGATAACCAGCAAAAATCTTTTCATCATATTTAACATTGGTGCTGAGGGGGAGCTTCGCTTCAACGCCATTATTTAAGGAGAATGCGTCCAGCACATTGCTGTTATTATTGATAAAGGAACGCAACCCCATTTCTATTTTGGAAGTTTCTGAGATGGGATTTTCGTAATCCATCTGGATCGTCAACTGATCATTGCTGTTTCGCCCCATGTTATTCACAAACCTTGACGCTGCATATATTGTTCCATCCGGGTAAAAATAAGAATTGGCAATTTGCGAATTATTGCTTCCCGACCCTTCATTATACGTAACATCCGCTGTTAATGCCTGGCCTGCTTTCGGAAACGTATGTTTATAATTTAGCTGGCTGTTGCTCCTTTTAAAACCTGACTGAGATACTGATGTACGCTTACCTGTTTCAAATAACTGTCGATTACTGTTTAAATATTGCTGGTCCTGCTGCTGGTTGGTACTAAATTTTCCTCTCACAAAATTCTGAGAGAATGTTAGAGTATTCCGGTTATCTATAAAATAATCCGCGCCAAACCTAACGGAGGTAAACCTTCGCAAGCGCTCCGTTTCGGAAACCTGGTTAAAATAATCCTGGGCGATCCCGTTTCTCTTATTTATTCTCTTTGTCTCCCCTTTTCCTACACCACCGGATTTATTATAATTGCCGCTGGCGAAAAGGTTCAACTTGCCCTGCCGGAGGTTTAAGCTGAGATTACCGTTATATATAGAAGGGGTTCCAATTCCTGCCGAGGCTACTCCATTGAACCCCGAACGTTTGTTCTTTTTTAATACTACATTGATGATGCCGCCTGTTGTCGCTGCGTCGAATTTTGCAGAAGGATTGGTAATGAGTTCTACTCGTTCAATATCATCAGCGGGAATCTGCTGCAATGTAAGGATGGTAGGTCTGCCATCAACATAAATCTGTGGGCTTATATTGCGGAGCTGCACATTTCCTTCCACATCTACCGTAACAGAAGGAATATTACGCATTACATCTATGGCGGTTCCACCGGCCGAGGTAATATTTTTATCAACATTGAACACCTTGCGGTCAATGCCCATCGATAAAGTTGGACGCTGTGCCACCACCGTTACGGTTCCAAGGACTTTCGCCTCTACTTCCAGTTTTATATTTCCCAGGTCGCGATAAGAATCGGTGAGGGTTTTCTTATCTTGTTTTATTTTTATCGTTTTTACACTTTCTGAAAATCCAACCGCGGTAATTTTTATTTCGAATGAATCTGGTAAAGAAATACTGGTAAACCGAAAATCACCGTTATCTTTCGTTAGAATCCCCGTTACGAGACTATCACTTGTTTCACCGCCAGGCTTATTTTTTTTCACATACACCTCCACGGCTGCTGAAGGAACGCCTTTGTTATTTGGGCCTTCTACTATCTTGCCATATATGCCGGGCATACGTCCCGGGCGCTGAAAAGGATCAAGTGGGATATCCAATACCTCCTGCTGTTGGGCAAAACCTGATATAAAAGCCAAAAATAGTATTCCTATCAAAAAATATTTTTTCATACACTTAATTTGTGACGGCTAACCCTTAAGCCTGGTTTTGAATTTTATTAACAGCAATTAGTTATAGCAAAAACCGGTGTATCCATTTTCTATACAAGAAAACATCAAATTGATGTAAAAAGTTTCAGGGTAATCAAAACCTCCTATGAAATTGCAAGGTACACCCTTACATTTTAACACCTTACCAGCGATCCAGGAAATCAAATGAAGTGGAAGAGAAAATTTATCGTTCACCTGATAGATATTGGCAGGGAAAGTCATCCCGGCACCAAATGGTTCAATTTTGATAATGAAGGTGACCCGGGTATAGGGAGCATTACCTGGGATAATAACAAAAAACTCCATTTATGGAGAAACGATGCGAATAACCGGTAGACATCACCGAAGGGGTACTTGTTCTTTCTCAATTAATTCCCAACGAAAATGCAAACCTGATGTCTATGGGCAATACCCCAGAAGATCTCACATCTCCGGACAGGGGATGGTAGTTTTTAGGTTTTGAAAATAAATGAAGTATCGTAATTGTAACTTCAAGGTATTAACTTTAGGGATATTCATCAATATGACTTCAAGAAGAAAATTTTTAATTCAAGCCTCCGTAACAGGTTTGGGTGCTGTTCTGGCAAGCGGTCTTAAACCTTTCGGGTTGCCAACAGTACAGGCTCCCGACGAGCGAATCATTGATATTCACCAGCACACTAATTATGTGGATCGTACAGATGAACAGCTTATTGCGCACCAGCGGGCAATGGGTGTAACCACCACGATATTACTACCTGCCGGTCACCCTGTGAATTATGGTTCTACGCATTATGGTTTGTCAAATGGGTTGCAGGCAAAAGCAACACCTAATGAAGCCTGTTATAAAATCGCGCAATTATATCCCAAAGAGTATTTATTTGGTGCCAATGAAGTACCTGATTTACCGGGTGCGACTAATGAGATTGAGAAATATCTCAAACTCGGCGCACCAATTATTGGCGAGATGAAGTTCAATGTAGAATGCGATTCCAGGGAGATGCAAAAGGTGTACGAACTTGCCCAGGCTTACAATGTTCCCGTGATCATGCATTGGCAGTATAATATGTATAACCGAAATTTCGAACGTTTCCACAAGATGTTGAAAAAATACCCTAGGGTGAATTTTATCGGTCATGCGCAAACGTGGTGGGCCAACATTGATAAGAATTATAATGAGCCTAATGTTTTGTATCCGAAGGGGAGCGTGGTGGCGGGAGGATTAACTGACCGTTTGTTGAGCGACTATCACAACATGTATGGCGATCTGTCCGCAGGCTCAGGATTGCAGGCGCTTACTCGTGATGAAGCGTTCACGAAAGATTTTTTAAAGCGTCACCAGGATAAATTATTGTATGGAAGCGATTGCGCCGACGCAGTCGGAAGCGGCACTGCCTGCCAGGGTTCACAGACTATCCAGGCCGTTAAAAAGTTATCGCCGACAAAAGAGATCGAACGGAAGTTGCTGTTTGAAAACGCGAAGAAACTGATGCGGTTAAAGGTGGATTAGGTATGCAACTACCAGTTTGGGATGATGATCAAAATAGCTCCTGATAAACCTGTGAGGATGACGGTACTATCTTCCCTTCCTTTTTAAAGAAGGGGATGTTCGGAAACGATGCGAAGCATGTTTCTGAACGGGGATGGTTAAAAACGGTTTGTTACCTTGCAATCTAAAATAACGAGATGCCTGAGTGTCATTTGTCAGCTGCACCCTGCAGTAACCACCCCCGTTGAATTCCGTGCTACGCAACGGAATCCAACGACCCCTCTAAAGGAAAAAGGAGGGGAAGATAGAACCTTCACTTCTTGAAAAATGAGTTAACCGGAACAAATGCTTAGAACTGTTTTCTCTATCTCTTTATTCATCCTTCATCCCTATCTTCCTAAAATTTTTAATCCTGTGAAATGTAATAAAATTTGCATCATGCTGCCGGTGTGCTCCGCCTTCGGCATCATCATAGGCCGTACGCGATAAAAATATTATATCATTGCCTTCAAACTGCCAGTCCAGGTATTGAAAGCCATGTTTTTCAACATCCGGGTGCTGGAGTATGATAGTTTTAACCTGCCAGTTTCTTAAATCAGACGAGCTGCACAATGCCTGTGTATTACGAATAAGATCAGACTTTTTGCCTCTGAAACTTTCAGGCACATAATTGCACAAGGTCCAATATAGTTTTGTTTTTTTATCATACATGATAGTAAACTTTTTACTTCCACCGGGAAAATCAATAAAGTTTTTGTCGCGGTCAAAAGTCGCCTGCTTTCCATCGTTGCTGATATTGATTATCGCGGCCTTCTCTTCGCCATTCAACGTATATGCGACACGCAAAATATTTACGATTTCACCAGATGGGGTAAGGACAGCGTTTCCCTCGAGCCATCCGCCGAAATTACCACCCAGGAAAGTTGAGTCGTAGCGCACACTGTTGCTGAAAGTCCAGTTCGCCGCATTTAGTAAATCTGCGTTTACCGGCACAGACATCATAAAAGAACCAAACATTTTTCCCCAACCCCGAACTGGGCCCATAGCATCTTCCATTGCCCGCCACAGTCTCCCTTTATATTCAATTACCGGGGTTGGAGCGCAATGATAATCACCTTTCCGTAACAACCCGCTCGTGGAGTCAGTAGGATCTGTCCAGCTAACACCACCATCTGAAGATTTGCGGATGATGCAATTACCATATTCCTTCCAGGTACCTATTATGTAAAGACTTTTTTTGTGTACAAATAACTTGGACCAGAATTGCCCGTTAATCTCTGAAATCTTTTTCCAGGTTTTACCCTTATCTGGTGATCGAAATATGTATGTAACCGCCCGCACGTGCTCCGTACTTTTGGGTCCGAAAAAATCATGAGAGGCTACATAATCGCCACCTGGCAGAATGCAAATACTCGGAGAGCCGAGATACTGACCGGATGATGCGGGGCTGTAATCCACCACCACACCGGGAACAATGGGATAATCCGGTTTTTGTGCAAAGATTAATTGGGCACTCATACAAAAATACAACGTCGCATAAATTATCTTTTTCATCTCTATCAATTAAAATGATGGGTAAAAATTAAGGTATTCTCCATAAATAGTTGTGGTTTAAATTTCTCATTTCAAGAAAAATTGTGGAAATAATCCGTTTACAACCAAAAATGTTTCAGGTCACTTTTAACACATTATAGTATAAACATATCAATTCCTGTTAAAGGTTACATTGAATAGGGATACCTGTCTATAAAGGCATAGGATTTGATTCCATTAAATTATAACAAAAAGGATAGTATGAAAAAAGGATTTTTGGTTTATCTGATAGCATTGTCAATAGGATTATTTTCTGTTCTGACGATACATGCGCAGGATACTACAACTGCGGGGCAGGATTTAAAAAATGCAGGAAAAAAAACCGGGAAAGCTGTTGAAAAGACTGCAAAAAAAGTAGGAAATAAAACGGCGGAAATAGCATCAAAGGGAAAATCAGAAATAGTAGATAAAACATATGAGGGAAAAGAAGGACCGGAGGGACAGAAAATTTTTATAGATGGCAAATCAAAATACTATTATGTAGATGAGAAAGGTCATAAACAATATCTTAAATCAAGTAAATTGAAAGATAAAAAAGGTTAAGGGTTCTGTTTAGTTTTGATTTAGTATGTTCACATTTACTTCGATAATGCCTGTTCAACTTTTGTTGATCAGGCATTTTTTTATTAATTTATTTCCGGCAGCGTAGTACCTTACTTTGTAATTCCAATGCCGTTGTCTTATATCCGATTATAAAAATAACAAAGTGCTTAGATGAAATGAACCAACAAAATCGGGGATCATTAACAAAGTTGCCTAATGATCTTCTCGACCATCATTCCGCAATAAAATGGTAAGACTTTCCTATTTCAGTTTTAAAATCGATGGTAAAATATTTTACATTGGGCAAAGTTGTTACAGCTGTGCCGGCACTTTTTTCTGGTTTTCCGGGAAAGATGAACCGGAATAAGGGGTTCGGGTTTTCGCCTTCGGCCAGGTTCGACTTTACCCCTTCTATTTTTACCGGTACAGACGTTCTCAGCCTGCAGTTACCACCCTGTAATGAGGTTATCACGCCGCTGGAAATCTTTCGGTTCTTCCATTGCATGTCTACTTTAAAATTACCACGTGCCATCAACCCCGTCACTTTACCCTCCGGCCATACTGATGGAAGGGCAGGTAATAATTGTATGAACCCCGCCTGGCTCTGGAGCAGCATCTCAGCTAACCCGCTGGTATAACCGAAATTGCCATCTATCTGGAATGGTGGGCACGCATCGAGCAGGTTCATGTATAAACCGCCGGCATTATTTTTTACACCACCAAATGCTACCGGTGTAAACAGGTTTTGAATGATCTTGTAGGCATGATCACCCTGCAGCAAACGCGCCCATGTATTTATCTTCCAACCCATGGACCAGCCAGTGGCGCCGTCGCCGCGGATCTCCAGCGATTTGGCCACGGCGTTAAACAGTTCCGGGGTGGCGTGCTGCGTTATTTGGTTCCCTGGATACAGCCCATATAAATGTGAAATATGCCGGTGCTGCGGTTCTGGTTCCTGGTAGTCATCCTGCCATTCCTGCAACTGGCCCCTGGCACCGATCTTAAAGGGTAGCAGCCTGGCCAGTTTATCTTTCAATTCATTCCTTAACGATTCATCGATCTTTAATATTTCCGAAGCATCGATGGTGCGCTGAAAGAGTTCGCGGATGATAGCCATGTCCATGGTGCCTCCCATACTCACGGAGGAGATTTGTTTATCAACAGTAGTAAAATTATTTTCGGGAGAAGTGCTCACCGGTGTAACCAATTGTTTTTTATCATTTTCTACCAGCCAGTCTGCATAAAATTCTGCCGCGCCTTTCATAAGTGGATAGGCTTGTGTGCGGAGAAAATTAAGATCGCCGGTAAAAAGGTAATGTTCCCAGAAGTGGCTGCTGAACCATCCGCCCGCCATGAGCCAGAACGAAGCCCGCGGGCTGTTATCATTAGGATAAGTTTCCCGCCAGATAGATACATTATGGTGCACCACCCAGCCCCGCTTTCTGCCATACATATTTTTCGCTGTTTCTCTCCCGCTTTCGGCCACTTCTTTTACCATAGTAAATAACGGTGCCATACATTCGGAGAGATTGGTGATCTCTGCGGGCCAGTAGTTCATTTCAGTATTGATGTTGATAGTATATCCGCTGTTCCAGGGTGGAAGCACTTCTTTGTTCCAGATACCCTGCAGGTTGTTTGGCTGCCCGCCGGCACGCGAGCCGGCTATCATCAGGTACCGCCCATACTGGAATAACAGGGAGGCCAGCGCATTGTCGGGATTGTTTTTAAATGCGATGATGCGTTGATCTGTTGGTAATCCTGATGCAGTGGACTTCCCGCCAAGGTCGAGCGTAACCCGGCCGAAAAGTTTTGTATAATCTGTCAGGTGTGCTGCAAGCAGCGACTGGTACGACTTCTTTGAGGCAGAAGTAATTGTCTTCTCATTCTTTGCTGAAGGATCTACGCCTTCGCGCGAAGGGCTCTTCTGCCAGCCGTTATAACTGGTGGCGGCCACAAGAACCAATATTACTTCACTTGCCTTTTTTACTGTCAGCCCATTGAGGCCGGCACTTAGAGAACCATCGCCTGATATAACTTTTAGCCGGCTCTCAAAAAACATTCCCAGTCCACCGATCTCATCTCCATAAAGCACGCGCTTATCAAATTTTCTTTTACCCAGCGAATCATACAATTCAGGATGTTTGTATTCATCCTTCCATTTTTCCATTTCGGCAAAACTTCTTCTTTCAGCATATCCTGGCGCCTGTCCCTTTAAAATAATAGTATTGTTGTTTACAGCAGATTGTTTGGAAGTTGGATGAATGGAAGAAAGATTGGCTTTGAAATTGAGTGCGCCCGGTTTATCGGCTCTTAAGCGGATAATAATTGATCGGTCTGGGTTACTCGCAAATATTTCCCGCGTATATACGACACCGTTTTGCTGATAGGATATCTTAATGATAGCTTTTTCAAGATCAAGTTCTCTCCCGTAGTTGGTAATGGCGCCGTGTTGATCGAAGTCAAGGTACAGATCACCGAGCGGCTCGTAATTATGGTGTAGACGTCCCAACCAGTTTTTACGGATGAACTCCTCTGCTTCTGCATTTTTGTGATTTCTTATCATACCCACCACACTATCGAACGTAGGAGTGATAACCACCTTTTTATAAACAAGGGACGGTTCTCCGCTGTAGAGTGTATTTTCGTTAAGCTGAAGATGCTCCTGTTGTATGTTTCCGAAAACCATAGCGCCGATGAACCCGTTACCAATAGGTAATGCCTCATTCCAGTCTGTAGCGGAATCTTTATACCAAAGCAGATTGGTATTATTAAACGACGGTCTGTAACCAGTTGTTTGAGCGTAGCAAGGCTTCACCATTATCATAAATAAGGTGGCAATACAAATTACCCAATTCGAGATAAAATTTTTCATATGCTTTTTTACAATTTGATTTTATGCAGTTCCGCGTTGTGGTTTGAACGCCATCGCCACCTGTCATTTCCCCCAAAGCGCCAGAGTAACCAGGCATAAACGGCAATTTACGGTGCTTTGAGCGGAAATCTCCCAAAATGCAGACATGCTTAATTTCAAGAGATTTCAACTGAAACCTGCATTAAAACATTTTACGCGCTTTGACTGAATCTCCGGAATTTGTGCTCGCAATAAAAAAGATATCTTATGAAGTGCTACTATTTTTTATACATACTTACACTGGCCAACCTATCCTTTGCACAGGCCCAAAATACTTCGTCCAAATTTGATTTTGGAGAAGGTCCGGCTCCGGCAGGTTTTAATAAAGTTACCCCCACAAATGTTTATTCACCGCAAGCGGTATATGGCTTCGATTACAATTCTTCCGTTACCGCGAAGAAAACGGGTAATAAAAATAAAGTGGAAGACGACTATATCACTTCAACCAGGCCTTTTTATTTCTCTGTAAAACTACCAGAAGGCAACTATAACGTTAAAGTAATTTTGGGTGATGCCAATGGCGTTTCCGTCACTACCATAAAAGCAGAATGTCGCAGGTTAATGATAGAAAAAGCAATCACCAAAAAAGGAATGTTTATTGAGAAAGAATTCACGGTACATGTTAAAGACAGCCTTATCAGGGGTATTTCTGCAGGCAAAGTGAAATTAAAACCACGTGAAAGGGTTTATCTTCATTGGGATGATAAGCTAACCCTTGAATTCAACAATGCAGAGGCAAAAGTTTGTTCAGTCGAAATAATACCGGCTGGCAATGTGCCGGTTATTTTCCTGGCTGGTAACTCTACCGTTGTTGACCAGGCTGAAGAGCCCTGGGCAGCCTGGGGGCAAATGTTCCCGGCCTTTATGCAACCGGGTAAAGTATGCGTGGCTAACTACGCCGAGTCTGGTGAAACATTAAAGGCATTCAAAGGCGAAAACAGGCTGGAGAAAATATGGAGTTTGGCAAAGCCGGGCGATTACCTGTTTATTGAATTCGCTCATAACGCCCAAAAACAAGGAAGCAGTCATCTCGATCCTTTTACCACCTATAAAGAAACGCTGAAAGAATGGATAACCGAAGCACGTAAAAGAAATATAACACCTGTTCTGGTAACTTCCATGAACCGCAGGAGTTTTGATAGTGCTACGGGGAAAATCAGGAATACCCTTGAAGACTTTCCTGAAGCAATGCGACAAACCGGAAAGGAAGAAGACGTAACGGTACTTGACCTGAACGCCATGAGCAAAATATTGTATGAAGCCTGGGGAGCTGAGAAATCAGTGAAAGCATTTGTGCATTATCCTGCCAATACATTTCCCAACCAACCGAAAGAATTAAAAGATGATACGCACTTCAACGCCTATGGCGCATTTGAACTGGCAAAATGTATAGTACAGGCTATCAGCAAATCTTCTTTACCCCTTAAGCGTTTTATCAATACGGAGTTCAGGGGTTTCGATCCTTCAAATCCGGATCCTGTTGAGTTGTTCAATTTGCCCGCAAGCTCTTTTACAGCGATAGCAAAGCCAGACGGAATTTAAACGTACTTATAGTCCGCTCAAAAAAAATATCATCACACTTCAACCACCTTTTATTAATCGCCTTGCCGAAAACAATACTGAATTGTTATAGTTAAATGCATTACATCTTATTTCGTTGACTTAATACAGGTGCTTTCCTACAGCATTTGCGAATAGTTGTCAAACCTTTCTTCACCTTGTAATTTTGCAATTGCCGTGATATTATGATCGGTGAAGAAAATAGCATTTAACGAATACACTTTTTTATCTTCCACATCAATGTACGAACTTCCGATCGGGGGTAAAAATTCCAGGTCAAGAGTTTTGATTAAATCATAGGATCTGTTCTCACTTGTTTCATCAAACGAAGCGGTGTAAATGGATACTTTCATAATAGTTAGTGATTATTCATTTAAATATAGTGAACATCCACATGATTCCAGTATAAATCTCATTATTCATAGGGGCGTTTGTAACGCCGGGGCTTATTTAGTCGCCGCTTTCTTTAACTAAACTCCTTTAATCTTCATATTATTAATTGTATCGATTGACAACATCAAATCTTATTTAGACAATGTTGCTCTCGACTGTTTCATTTTTCTCTTTTAATTTATCAACTCTCTTCAATGCATTTCTAAACAATAAAATACACATCACAAAGTTCGATATCACAAGTATACCACCGATAGCAATGAATTCATAAGATTGATCAGTGGGCGTGGTAATCTTGTGCAGGTCGGAGGCATATGCAAGCATTAACCAGACTGACAGAATAAATGTCAGAATTCCTAAAATCTCATCAAGATATTTTAGGTGGAAGAACAACTGCAGTAGAAACGGGATCGTTAATATAAAAACATAAATATTACTCTCAGGTATGTTGATCAAGAGGAAAATAACGAAAAAATAAATATAGGGCAACCACTTAAATATATTTTTTGCGTAGATCATAAGTGCTATATTAAAACAAGCACCTCAATATACCAATAATCTTACATCGTTTATACTTAAAATCATATTTTATTCCCTAAAACGCCTTACCCCCACCCGGCAGATCCGTCATATCCAACTCCAGCCTCAGCCCTTTATTAATATCACTGTGATGAAAATTATACTCTTGCCGAGGTTTACCATTAACAGAAATATTCTTTACATAAATATTCTTGGCAGAATTATCATTGGCTTCAATAATAAAATTATTTGCTTTATAATATTTCGAATTTAATGTGATCGTTATTTTTTTAAAAACCGGACTGCCGATTTCATACACCGGGTCCGCTTCGCAACCACCCGTCATCTGGAATATTCCCATCTTCATCAAAACAGATAACGATCCCATCAGCCCCTGGTCTTCATCTCCATTGTATCCATAGAAAGGAGATAAGGCGCTGTAGGCGCTGTCGATTACCATCCTGCTCCAATATTGAGTAAGCCAGGGTGCGCCTGCCCTGTTAAAGATAAATACAGTTTGTATGCTTGGCTGATTTGAATAATTGATCATGATCCTGCGGTTATTTCTTGCGGTAAATTCCGGGTGCTCATCAGAGAAGCGGGAGGGTTGAGACTGCCTGAAAGCGCTGTCAAGTTTGGCGATAGCCTTATCCTTCCCTCCCATCAGCATGAACAATCCTTCCAGGTCGTGCGGCACATACCAGCTATACTGGGCTCCATTGCCTTCTTCAAAACCGTGTTCATATTCCAATGGATCATATTTAGCACGCCATTCACCTTGTTTGTTTTTTGGCACCATATATCCTGCTGTAGGATTGTATAGGCTCTTGTAATTGGTGGAACGTTTCAAAAAATATTCATAATCTTCTTTATGATCCAATGCCTTTGCCAGTTGTGCCAGGCACCAGTCCTGGTAAGCATTCTGCAATGTAATGGCCGCGCCATCCTGGTGGAAACCAAAAACGGTATCAGACAGAGGGTATGGCACATATCCCTTATCCATATAATATTCGAGCCCTCCTCCCCTCGCGGTTTTATGCTCGTATCCTGCTTTTGCCATCATACCTCCGGGCATATGGTTTTTCTTTAAACCCTCATAGGCTCTATTGATATCAAACCCTTTTATACCTTTTTGCCAGGCTGCCACATAAAACGGGGTAAGCTGCGCACCGGTCATGACATTCGTATAATTCCCACCTGCGGGCCCTCTTGGTATCAGACCGCCATTTCTATAATACTCCAGGAATGACTGGCAAAACTCTTCGGCGATTTCTGGATAAACTAATTGCCATAGTGTGTTCAACGTAAATTCAGCGCCCCAGAAAGAATCTGAATTAAACATATTAAACTGTGGTTTACCATTAGCAGTTAAAGGCACTTGTTTGATGGTTCTTTCAGCACCGGTAAAATCGGCGTATTTTCCATCAACATCTGTGATGATCCGTCTGCCCTGTATGCTATGCCAGAGATCGGTATAGAAACGCTGTTGCTCTTGCAAACTGCCGCCTTCTATTTTTATACGGCTAAGCATACCGTTCCACTGGTCACTGGCGTCCTTAACAATTTTATCAAATTCCCATTTATTAATTTCTTTAGAAAGATTATTTGCCGCCGCCTCCTTACTGGTATATGAAATACCCACCTTCATCATAAGCTGCTTTGAACTATTATCCGCCAACTCAACGATGATGCTACCATTTTTACCCGACCATTTGCTTACATTGTTTTTAATAACACTCCCCTCATTTAAGTAAATCGTCTTTATTGGCTGATTGAAAACAGCAGAGAAATACACCGTGTATGTTTTAGGCCTTCGATTAGTGGGGCCGTTAACCAAATATCCCCGGATCTCGTGGTCGCTTACTTTTTCAAAATCTCCTTCGATCATTTTTGAAGGCCCGAGTAGCCCGCCGCTTAGCTCAAACAATACCGCTTTATTCTTTGAAGAAGGAAACTGGTAGCGATGAAAACCTGCATGGCTCGTGGCTGTAAGCTCAACCTTCTCTTTATATCTTTCTAAAAACACAGAGTGATACCCTGGCCTAACGGTTTCTTTTTGATGCGAAAAAAATGAATCATGGTTTCTAAATATTTCAGCCAGGCTATTATTGTTTAACGGATCACCGGTTACCGGCATTACTGAAACTCCTGAAAGCTGCCACTCGTGAATATGACTGAAATCGCGTATGGTGTCGATAGCATAGCGGTAGCCGCCGCCCCAATCGTTTGCTATCACATTATCGGGGAAGAGACTCACCATACCAAAAGGACGGCTTGCCGAGGAAAAATAGAACCAGCGCGAATTAGCCGCATCCAGCAGCGGATAAACAAGTTCAACGGGTTGCTTTTGCTGGGTATATACAAAGGGAAGTATGGCAAACAAATGCAGGAGGGTGAGTACGATTATTTTTTTAATCATTGTTATTTCGTTAAAGCAAATTGGTTGTTGTATTTTAATCAAAGATAGAACAGATAACTGTTTGCCTGAAAACCCTGTTAATCTAATTATCTTTGTTATAAATGAATTACCAAACCTTTCAACCAAATAATGAACTAAACGTTTGGGTAAAATGCTATTGGACATTAGAAAATGCCAGGGAAGAGAATCCACATAAGCAAAGAATTATACCAGACGGATGCATGGAAATGATTTTTAATTACGGCGATTTGTACAAACAATACCTGGAATATGGAAGTAGCATCATTCAACCAAGATCATTTGTGTTTGGACAAATAACTTCTCCGCTTGATATCGGGCCAACCGGTAATACAGGAATTTTTGCCGTCCGTTTTCATCCTGAAGGCTATTTACCTTTTGCAACACTTTCTATCAAAGAAATGGAAAATAGAGCCGTTCCTTTAGAAGAATTATTTGGAGAAGATGGCTTACATCTGGAAAAAGAAATGCTAAAGGTTGTGAATACAACCGAAAGGATAGACATTATCGAAAAATTTTTGACAGGCAGGTTAGTAAATCCCGAATCGATCGATCATCTTGTTAAGGCCACGGTTGAAACGATGCTGACTATCAACGGCAATCTTTCTATAGATGAACTTTCCCTGCACATGAATATCAACAGAAGACAACTGGAATGCAGGTTTTCATACGTAATCGGGATAAGTCCTAAACAACTTTCAAAAATTATCCGGTTACAGGTCGCCCTTAAGATGCTCCTGGGTAACAGGTTCACAAGTCTTACGTCGTTGGCTTACGAAGGCGAATATTATGACCAGTCTCATTTCATTAAAGACTTTAAAGAATTTACTGGTTTAAGTCCGAAAAAATTTTACTCTTCTAATCTGGCGATGTCTTCCCTATTTTCCGGCACGGAATAAAGTGTCGCAATTTTACAATTTATATTTTAATCCAACTGTTAGCTTTTTTGTGAAATTTCGATTACACAGTATTGGGTTATTTTCGATGAATAAAATTATTACAATGAAATCTAAAAGACTGTTTATAGTAATTGTTTGCTTTGTTTTTTTCTGTAGCTGGCTCATTGTGGATCAATCACTCATTAACAAAGCTGCATGGGTTATCGGAACCTGGGAAACTAAAACGCAAAGAGGCATTGTATATGAAACCTGGACAAAAGTGAGCGACGTGGAATTTATGGGAATGAATTATACTCTAAAGGATAGTGACACGGCCGTAATGGAAAATATTCAATTGATACAAAAGCAAAACAGCCTGTTCTACATACCTACCGTAAAAAATCAGAACAATAATTTGCCGGTTAGTTTTTCTTTGAAAACCATTTCGGACAATCAACTGGTTTTTGAAAACGCGAAACACTTTTTTCCGCAAATTATTTCTTACAGAAGGGTTAGGGACGATTCTTTGGTTGCTGAAATATCAGGAATAATTAATGGGCGGGAGCGTAAGCAAGCTTTTCCTATGAGGAGAATAAAATAAGCAAGCCCTGGTTCCCTTCGTGTTTCGAGGTTATCCTTTTATATGATGACTCAATAAGAATATAGTCAGCCTGCATTTTTGTAAATTTCAACTGAAGCCCTTAAGATGTTTTATTCAGGAGGCTTAAGGCGCTTCGTTGAAATGACAAAAAAATTAAGATGCTTTAAAAAATTTCACCAATGATCCTCTTCTCATCTTGTTATTTTATCTAATGCGCCACAGCAATTTCACATAAAAGAGTGTTACGGTGCTTTGAGCTGAAATCTCCCAAAATGTAAGCTAACTTATTTACGTTAAGCGTTTGTAAATTTTCTTTTATTTTTCAACTCACTTAGTAAGCAATCCCGCATCCAGCACAAACTGCGACCCTGTTACAAACCGCGCCTGGTCCGATACAAGGAATAGAACCGCATTGGCAACATCTTCTGCTTCTATCCAGGGCACATCAATTAAATTGCCGGCACTCCGTTCACCGATTTCCTTAGGTGTTAATCCTTCTAATTCAGCCAGGCCATCATTCATGGGAGTATTTACACCTGTTGGATGGATTGATACAACCCTGATATTATGCGGCGCCAGTTCGATGGCCCACGATTTGGTTAAGCCCGTTAGTCCCCACTTGGAAGCGGCATAATGACTTAACCGGTTCATTCCGCGTAACCCGGCGATAGACGAATTATTGATGATAACCCCGGATTGTTGTTCGATCAAAATCGGGATTATTCTTCTTGCAACCAGCCAGGGACCTTTTAAATTTATGTCGAGCATGGTATCCCATTCTTCTTCAGTAAGTTCATGCGTTTTACTATACGCACAAATGCCCGCGTTGTTAAACAAAATATCAATTCTGCCAAATGTTTCTTTTGCACTGTTAACTGCGCTGGAAATATCATTATCCAATCGTACATCACCGGCGTTGATGATACACTTAACACCGCAAGACAACACATCTTGTTGTAATATTTTAAGATCATTTTCAGACCCCATGTTATACCCTGGGTACGATAACTTTTGAGCAAGGTCAAAAGCGGCTATGTTCACACCTTCCCTGGCAAGCGCTAATGCTACGGCCCTGCCCTGCCCATGTGCGGCACCTGTAATAAAAGCAGTTTTACCTGTAAGATTATAAAACATGGATCGCTAGCTGGTTGATGTTAAAAAAAGCGGGGTATACTCTTCCAGGTATTCATCAATATCCGTTTCAATAACATTATTGAATATATTAGTGGCTATCATTTGGCCTGCAAATGCAATCAATAAAATAAGTTCCTCTTTGGAATATAACTCGGAAACGTTGTTATAAATACCATCTGCAATGTTTCCTTTATGTGAGGCTATGGCGCTTCCAAAATCGAGCAGTTGTTGCTCATGGGTAGAAAGCTGCAGCTTTTCGGGGTTTTCACCTGAATCGATAATGATCTTCCGGAAGAAGGTTGAACAAAGTGGACAGTTAGATGCATACGAAACAGAATAGGCGAATAAATACGCCAGCCGGTCGCCCAGGATGGTTTCAATTTGCCTGTACAACGGATACCATTGCATATAAACTTCAAATGCAAGAAGCGAATACCCGAGGGTTGATTTCATATTTGTTATGCGGCCCTGGTAATCTTCTACGTGTTTTGCGAATGCATTCCTAACCGGTTCAGTCAGTTGATTATTTGCCAAGGGATAAATTCGGGGCATAAAAAGAGTTTAATTGTTCATCATTTAAACCAACATCTCACTCATTCCTGGAGATATTATATAACTCATACCAATCCTGGTGATCCAGATCGATATTAAAGGCACTTACAATGTTTCTAACTCGTTGTTCGTTTAGGGTACCAATAAGTGGCAAGGCACCAAGTTTTATTAGCCAGGCAACGGCTATCGATTCGATATCGGCCTCGTATTTTGCAGCCAACTTCGTTAATGTATAACGTACCTTAACGGCCAACTCATCCTGGCCAAAGGCTATTCGTCCATCGGCCAGCGGAGAAGATGCAAGCGGCCGCATATATCGCTGTTTAATATAATCCATCTGCCCGTTATCAATAGCAGCAGTATTTAATAAATTTAATTCAATATGATTGGTTACAATCGGCGTATTTAGATACGCTGCCAGCAGTTGATGCTGAAATACTGAAAAGTTGGCAACGCCAATATTTTTTATTTTGCCTGATTCTTTTAACTGCCTCAGCGTATAGGCCGTTTCATCAAGATTAGAGATATAATCCAGATGATCTAATAAAAAGATATCGATATAATCAACTTTAAGTCTTTTCAAAGAATTTTCAACACTATGTAAAATGTGCTCGCCGGAAGTGTTATAATGTTTCACCTTGATTTCAGGGTGGCTGGCATCCGGCACCCTTAATCCGCATTTTGTAAAAATAACTATGTCTTCTCTTTTGAATGACTTGCGATCCATCACCTTACCAAACAGTTCTTCGCACTGATATGATCCGTAAATATCAGCATGATCAAATGTATTAATACCCAATTCCAGGCATAAATTAATCATTTTTTCCATCTTTTCCCCTGTGTTGCTTACATCAACATTCCAACGGTAAAAACCATAAATAGCAGGGGAAACTTTGGGACCAGAATCGCTTAAATAAATCTTTTCCATTAAATCTTGTTTGGATTGATAGAGGCTATCCGCTATCGGCTATTAATTTACTAAAGTAACGAATATTTACTTATCGCTCCCATCTCATAGTTGAACTACGCATGGTGACAAAGCTGATAGCTGATTGCCAAATTTCAGTCGGGAATAGATGTAAATTCCTTTTAGCTTGAAAAATTTTTTGGCTATAAGCATCCCATCGCATTCTCGTGCAATAAACACCGAGGTGCTCCGTGAAACTGCGTGCCATCTCCGTGCATCTGTGTAATAGCTTTTTTTCACAGAGATGCAGGGAGGGATCCAGTAGAGTAGAGCGAGAAGAGTGAGTTCACTCTTCTCAGCCCCCTCGTCAATCCGTACGTGCAGTTTTCCCGCATACGGCTTTCATGTAATCTTCTTCGCAAACTTTCACGTGGAACTTTAGACGCTGTATTTCGTTGGGTCTATTAATCCATATTTATGGACTAATCTCTCAAAGGCTTGCTGACCATACAAGCGACTGCGTCTCTGGCTCTTGCGGTTATAGTATCGATTTAATTTCTCTATCAGATAGTACCGTAACTTCGTAACTTTCTCTTGCTCATGGCAGGGTAACTTACCCCAGGCACATCGTAGTTGTTCAGCCATCCCCTGATCATAGTGTTCAACCCTTTCGACACTCGTGGAGGTGAAAAATGTCCGCTTTCATGTAGGAAGGTGCTTATCTTTTCCCTTATCTTTTTCTCCGACTTATCGCTTGGTATGATATTCAAGTAGCTTTTG
>JBDSBP010000163.1:0-9250 GCA_039921525.1 Chitinophagaceae bacterium
GAATTGAACATTTATTTTATTTAAATAACTTACTTTGTATTTGATTTAATGTTTCCTGCCAATGTATCTAACAAGTCAAGACATATTATTTTTTCAAAATAGGGTGGCTTACACAAGAGATGAAAAAGCCTATCAAAAGATTTTTTTTCATTTTCATCGATCCTTGTTTCGGTTTGCCCATCATTTGATGAAAAGTGCCGAATTGGCTGAAGAAATAGTGTCGGACGTAATGATGCGTGTATGGGATTTGGGACATAAACTGGCTGCTGTGGAAAACCTGAAATTGTACCTGTTTACCGCGATAAAAAATGCTTGCTTAAATCAGTTGGCTAAGAAGAAATGGGAAAAGGTAGAATGGAGCGATACCCTGGAGAATTCATTGATTGATGCCGATGAGAATCCCGAACGCCAATTGCTGTTTTTAGAAATTGAAGATAAGGTGGAAACTGCCATCATTGGTCTGCCGCCACAGTGCCAGATGGTTTTCAGGCTAATAAAGGAAGAAGGTTTTTCGCATAAAGAAGTAGCTGCTATTGCAGAAATCTCTCAAAATACTATTGAAACGCACATGCGCCTGGCCCTTAAGAAAATCAGGCTCGCGCTAAATGACTATCTCCAGTCTGGAAAATAATTTTTTATTCCCTTCACGGTAGTTTGATTTTTTCTTGTCTTTACCTGATAAGCCATGAAAAAAATCACAGACGAACAGTTTTACGATTTACTAAGTAGGAAATTATCAGGGGATGCCGTTTCTGAGGAACTTGAATTGCTACGGGAACAATTGTTAATCAACCCGCAATGGCAATTTATGTACGACCAGGTAATGAAGCAAAGCCTGTCGGCTACTTCCGAAGAAGAACAAGTCCAGCAGGCTTATGCGGCTCATTTTGTAAAAATGCAATTACTGGGCAGGTTCGAGGAACAAAAAGTGGATGAACCAGTTGCCCAGGAGTTATACATCGATGATAAAATTTCTTCCCCATCACTTTTTCGGCGAAGGCTTTATCCCTTATTAGCGGCGGCTTCGCTGGCAGCAATTTTCTTCTGCGTTTATTATTTTTCTATCAAACAACCGAAGATGCCGTTGCCAGGTAATGCTTTAAATGAAATTGCAACGCGGAAGGGATCGAAATCAACTATTAAACTACCCGACGGCACGCAGGTTTGGCTGAATGCCGACAGCAGGTTAACCTATGGTGAGCAATTTATAGGAAAAACCCGCGAAGTAACCTTGTCGGGGGAAGCCTATTTTGATGTTGCCCACGACACGTCGCGCCCCTTCATAATACATACTGGAAGCGCCAATATTAAGGTTTTGGGAACCGCATTTAACGTTCGAAATTACCCTAACGATAAAACCTGGGAAACTACTTTAATGCGGGGTAAAATTGAAGTGTCGTTTAACGGGCGCCCCGATGAAAAAATTATTCTTAAACCACTGGACAAATTAATTATTATAAAGGATGATCAGAAAAGCAGTGATAGCGTGATTTTTTCCAGTAAGCCACACGGTAAGGTTACTTTAACAGCAGTTAATTATTTACGAAGAGATAGCCTGGTAGCCGAAACTTCCTGGATCAATGGTAAGCTTATTTTTATCAATGAGCCCCTATCTAAAATTGCTGAAGAAATGGAACGTCAATTTGCCGTTGCTATCATATTCAAACGGGAAGATGTTAAAAATTATCGTTATACAGGGGATTTTGAAAAGGAAAGCCTGGAAAAAATCCTACAGATTCTCAGTCTCTCCAAAAAAATCAATTACTCCGTTAGTGATAGTACCGTACTAATTGAATAAAAATAGTAATAAAAATTCTAATAAAAATAAAATTGCCTATGGATTAAACGATCGCTAACCGATTAAGAATAAGGGGAAATTTTGCAGCATTCCCCCTTATAAGCCAACTTACCTGGAAGCTGAAACAACCGGGTAATTATTCATTAACTCAAAACTAAATTATGAAGAAAATAGCTCATTTCCTTCTTATGGATAGCGCCTGGAGGAAAAAAACGTTGCTTATTATGAAAATCTCTTTTGTCTTATTGCTTCTGGGTTTACAGGTTTCAGCACATAGTTTTTCGCAAGATAAAATTACCCTTCATTTTAAGAAGGGATCTCTTATACAGGTATTTAAGGCGATTGAGAGGCAATCCATTTACAGGTTTTTCTATAGCGACGATGTAGTGATGGCAGATAAGCCGATTGCCATCATGGTGAAGGATGCAGAGATTAATGATGTGATGGCAAAGATTATCCAGGGCAGTACGCTGAATTGGAAGCAGGTTGACAAGAATATTATCGTTTTTTCTGACGAGAATGATAACCAGTCAAAAAAGGCAATTATAAGCGGATTGGTTAAAAGCCAGTCGGGAGAAATTTTAAGCGGAGTCACTATTACAGAAAAGGGAACAAACAATATTACAACCAGCGATAACAAAGGCCAATTTCGTTTATCGGTTACCGGTGAACAAGGTGTCCTCGTTTTTACCTATATTGGATATACCAGTTTTGAAGAGAAATTTAGTGCCGGCACGGGAGTTTTGGAAATTACCTTAACAGCTTTTGCAAGATCTCTTGAAGATGTAGTGGTTATTGGTTATGGCACCTCGAAGAAAAAAGACCTCACCGGTTCGGTTGCTTCAATAAAAGGAGCGGATATCAAAGCCACTCCTGTTGTAGCGCTCGACAGGGCCATGCAGGGCAGGGTAGCCGGTGTGCAGGTAACCACCAATTCTGCCAGGCCAGGAGGTGAATCCACTATTCGCATTAGAGGTACGGGATCTGTGAATGCAGGAAATGAGCCATTATATGTTATAGACGGGTATCCCACGGGCAACCTTAATTCTATCAATCCCGGCGACATCGCTTCCATTGAAATATTAAAAGATGCTTCGGCCACTGCTATTTATGGATCAAGGGGTTCAAATGGTGTGGTACTCGTAACCACACAAAGAGGAACAGCCGGGCAGTCGAATATTAATTTCGACAGTTATGTTGGAAATCAATCTTTACTCCGCAAAATTCCTTTGCTAAATGCCCGTGAGTATGCGGAGTTTATAAATGAAGCCAGGGTTAATGGCGGCGGCGTTCCATATTTTGATGGCTCTACGGCAGATAAACCCCTTCCCTCGTCATTGGGAACAGGCACAGATTGGCAGGATGAGGTTTTTAGAAGGGCTCCTATGCAAAATTATCAACTTTCTTTTTCTGGTGGCGAACAGAAAACAAGGTATGCGATATCTGGTGGCTATTTCGACCAACAAGGGATTATTCAAAACTCTTACTTTAAAAGATTTACCGTTAGGGCTAACCTTGATAGAGAGGTTTCTGCACGCTTGAAGATCGGACTTTCTATGCAGGGTGCGTATACCCGGTCTAATAGTGCGCGAACAGAAACGGAGGGGGGAGCGAGTAGTGGTGTTACTACCGCCGCAATAAATTATGCACCCACTTTCAAAATGTATAACCCCGGTGGTACTTATTATCGCGAACAGGGTCCGCTGAATGGAAACCTGGTAGATAATCCCATCGGGCTGGCGAAAGAAATAACCGACCAGTTCCTCACTACACGATTACTCAGCAATGTTTTTGCGGATTTTACCATTACAAAAGGGCTCACCTTCCGGACTTCGTGGGGTGCGGACCTTTACAACACCAAATCAAATTTTTATGTAACGCGGCTGATCGGACTCGGAGCCGGTTCGGGTGGAAGAGCAAGCATTGGCTCTTCTACAAATGTTAACTGGCTGAATGAAAACACGTTGACCTATAGCCGCACTTTTTCGGAAAAGCATTCCCTTAATGCACTATTGGGTTATACCACCCAGGCCTACGACAATGAAAGCGTTACCGCAAATGCGGCAAGTTTTAACGATGATTTCGCTTCTTTTAATAATCTTGGCGCAGGCGCTTCGCTACAGGCACCCGCTTCCGCATCAAGTTCGTGGTCATTGATTTCATACCTGGCGCGTATCAACTACGGATATGACAGCCGCTATCTTTTTACTCTTACTGCCCGGCGTGATGGTTCATCGCGTTTCGGCCCCAATAATAAATATGGATTTTTCCCATCCGGTGCTTTTGCCTGGAGAATTTCCAATGAAAAATTTATGCACCCGGTTAAATCTCTCAGCGACCTTAAACTGCGCATCAGTTATGGTGTAGCCGGAAACCAGGAAATCGGGGATTACCGGTTTTACTCCACGATACAAAACCCCAGTTATGCGCTGGGAGGCGTTTCTAATTCAATCGGTGGTGTTCCCAGCGGTATTGGAAACGAAGACCTCAAATGGGAAAAAAATCAGCAATTTGATATCGGAATCGACGCTGGATTTTTTGACAACCGTTTACAATTAACCGCTGATTATTATATAAAGACCACTACTGATTTGTTGTTCAGCGTAAATGTTCCCCAAACTACCGGTTATAGCACAGCGCTACGGAATATTGGCAAGGTAGAAAATAAAGGATGGGAACTTTCATTAAATAGTGAGAATATCCGAAACAAAAATTTTTCCTGGTCATCATCCTTTAATATCGCTTTCAACACGAACAAAGTACTCACCTTAGATGGACGACCATCGTTTACAGCGGGCGATGGTATTGGTCACCTCCAGGTATCCAATACTGTTTTACTGGCTGTGGGACAAGCGCTGGGAAATTTTTATGGGAGAGTAGTTAATGGAATTTTTCAGAACCAGGGAGAGATTGATAAATCCGCACAGAAAACTGCGAAACCCGGTGATATATGGTATAAAGATTTAAACAATGACGGCGTAATTAATGATAACGATCGCCAGGTAATTGGAAATGGATACCCTAAATTTTTTGGCGGTTTCAATAACACGTTCAATTATAAAGGCTTTGAGTTGAATGTATTTATCCAGGGAAGTTATGGCAATGATATATTAAATTACTTAAGGTTCGATTTGTATAACCTCAATGGTAATAATAACCAGTCGAAAGATGTATTAAACCGTTGGACAATTAACAATCCCAGCACCACCATACCCCGCGCAAATTCAGCAGGTGGACAAAGAATTTTATCTACGTTCCATATTGAAGATGGCTCGTACCTGCGCGTGAAAATGATCTCTTTCGGATATAACTTTTCGGGGGAGCTGTTACGGAAAATTGCGTTAAAGAAAGCCCGGCTGTATGTTTCGGCACAGAATCTTTTTACCATCACCAATTATAAAGGTTATGATCCGGAAGTGAGCCGCTTTGGAACTACTTCTGTTAGCCAGGGAATGGACTATGGAGGATACCCTTCTTCCAAAACTATCATGGCAGGTGTAAACCTTAATTTTTAACATTAAACGTGTGAATGATGAAACGAAATATTTTTTTATATAGCATATTATCCATCTTCGTATTTTTTAACTACAGCTGTAAGAAAAGTCTAAATCTTGCACCGAAAGGATCTGCAACAACAGCTACTTACTATAAAACCGAAGCGGATGCAAAAGCAGCGGTAACAGGTGCCTATAGCAATTTAGCCAACCCGCTTTATCGGGATGAAATTATTGTAACCATTAATATTGTAGGTGCCGATGACGGTATTCCGTTTTTAACAGGTAACGCTGAACGTGTTTCTTTGTGGCGGTATAATTTTACCACAACGAATGCGTTCACCTCAGGCAATCCCTGGAGTAATTCTTATATTGGCATTCAGAGATGTAATGTCGCCATTTTGCGTATCCCGTCCATTGAGATGGATGTTGCATTGCGTACGAGATATGTAGCAGAAGCAAAATTTATACGTGCCTTACACTATTTCAACCTCGTGCGTTTATTTGGAGGGGTACCCACTGTAACTACAGAAACCACTTCATTAGATGACGTGAACGTAAAAAGAAATACTATCGATGAGGTATACACGCAAATTGAATCGGATCTGAAAGATGCAGAAAGCGTATTACCTAAGAACTACAGTTCGTCTGCCGACATTGGCCGGGCAACATCAGGCGCTGCCAAATCACTGCTGGCGAAAGCGTACCTTACCCGTGCCGGGAACAATGCCGCATCGCCCTTCTGGGCCCAGGCAGCAGCTAAAGCCAAAGAAGTGATTGACCTGGGTGCAGGGTATGATTTGTGGGCCAACTACAAAGATGTTTTTTCGAAAGTCAATAAGGGTGGCAAGGAATCTGTTTTTGAAATCGCATTTTCTACTGATCTGAATAATGGCAATAATTTCGCCACCGGTTATGCTCCCCGGGGCTCGCCCATCGTGCCAGGCACGGGAAGTGGAATACTCAGAGTGAGTAAGAGCTTATTTGATCAGTTCCAGGACATTGATCAACGTAAGGTTATAACTTTTTTAACGACATATTTAAATCCGGCAAACGGGCAGGCGGTTAGTCTTTCTATAACAGATACGGACCCGGCGAAAGCAGTATCGTTCTGGAAGCTGGCCGATTCTACTGCTAAAGTTTCTGGCCAGGCCGGTAAAGATTTTCCTTACCTGCGATATAGCGATGTGTTGCTGATGTACGCCGAGGCACTTAATGAATCCGCTTCCGGGCCTAACGTGGAGGCATATGCGGCTTTAAACAGGGTAAGACTACGGGCCGGAATCTCCCCGGTAAGTGGCCTTAATCAACAACAGTTCCGGAATTCGGTTTTAACAGAAAGAAGAAGAGAATTCTGTTTCGAGGGACATCGCTGGTTCGATCTCGTTCGAACCGGTAGATTGCAAGCTGCTGTCAATGCAGAAACAAGTTTTGGTCGTGCTCCGACCATTCAGGCGTTTCACTCACTGTTCCCCATTCCTCAGCGGGAAATAGATGCAAATTCTTCTCTTGTACAAAATAGTGGTTATTGAGTTTATTGCTAACGGCAATCAGCTAACGGCAATCAGCTTTCAGCTATCAGCTATCAGGAGGAAAGTTTATCAAGCATTGGATTTCCTGATAGCTGATTGCAAATTTTTAAACGCGCTAGAATTTAAATATAAAACACAGGATTAGGTATAACACGCGCATTTCACAATAGAATTAACTGGTGGGCTTGACTTAAAAAATAAAAGAGGGTTCGAGACCTCACAGGTCGAACCTTCTTTTTAATCATCGGCTCCGGCCGCTGATTTATGATGATCTGCGCGCATTCTACCTAATCTTGTAAAACATTAACGCATGATTTTTACTAAATCGAATTGTAACATTTTTTTAGTGGGAATATTATTGAATTCCTTTTCAGCATTTAGCCAATCTGCTACATTCGATGTTATAGTATACGGAGGTACTGCGGGTGGATTTACTGCGGCTATACAGGTGGCAAAGATGGGAAAATCAGTGGCATTGCTTGAACCCGGGAAGCATATTGGAGGGATTTCGGTGGAAGGACTCGGCTCTACGGATATTGACAACCATCCTGAATTTCAGAATAGCTTCGCAGTAGGAGGCCTTGCGATGGAGTTTTACAGGCGGATAGCTATTGCTTACGGTAGGGAAAAAGCATTTGACAGCGCTATTTTATTTAAAAAGAAACTCCCTCTTTTATGGCGATTCGAATCTTCTGTTGCGGAAAAGGTAATCAGGGAATGGCTTGCTGAATACAATATCAAGCTTTACTATCAATCACACCTATCCGAAAATAAAAATGCTGTAGTAAAAAAATCAGGAGCTATTGCAACTATAAGAATGGAAGACGGAAAAGAGTATAAAGCAAAAATTTTTATTGATGCTACCATTGAAGGAGATCTGCTTGCAGCTGCCGGTGTTACTACGATTATCGGACGGGAATCAAATTTCCGTTATCACGAAACACTCAATGGCATTCGTGCAGTAACAGATCATAATCAGTTTGCCGTGAAAGTTGATCCATATAAAACCCCCGGTGATCCTTTAAGTGGGGTTATTCCAACTATACAGGATGAACCTTTTGGTATTCCGGGCGAGGGCGATAAAAGTTTGCAGGCGTATTGCTTCAGGGTATGTCTTACAAAAAATAAGGATAACCAGGTCTCTTTTACAACGCCTGCCGGTTATAACCGAAGTGAATATGAGATTTATATTCGGTACGAAAAAGCTGGTGGTAAATTATACAAACCATCTGCCGGACTCCCAAATGGCAAAACTGATTTGAATGGAGGCGCTGATCTCTCCCATAATTTATATGGAATGAACAGAGATTATCCCGGAGGCAGTTATGCAGTAAAAGAAAAAGTGCTTTCTTACCATAAAAATTTTACCCAGGGGTTGTTTTATTTTTTGGCAAATGACACAGCGGTTACCGCGTCAGTCCGAAATGAATGGAGTCAGTGGGGTTTGTGTAAAGATGAATTCACAGACAATGGCGGTTGGCCACGTATGTTTTATGTACGTGATGCGAGAAGGATGGTGTCGGATTATATAATTACACAGCATCATGGCAGTAGTGTGAATCCGGTTCCCGTGGAAGATCCGATTGCTGTTGCTTATTGGCCCATGGATGTACATTCAGCAAGGCGTATAATAAAAGATGGCTATGCTTACAATGAGGGATTTGTGTTTGGCGGAAATTACTGGCGCCCCTTTGGCGTGTCTTATAGGGCAATGGTTCCAAAGAGGAGTGAATGCAATAATTTACTTACGCCCACCTGCTTATCTGCTTCTCATATTGCATATGGCGCTATTCGCCTGGAATACAACTATATGACGCAGGGACAGGCTTGTGCTATAGCGGCCGTTTTAGCTATTAAAACAAAAAAGACAGTTCAGGATATCGCCTACGAAACATTAAAAAGTGAATTGTTGAAACAAGGAGCAGTAATAAACGCTTCTGTAGTTGGAGTGCCAAAGAATAAATAACACTGCTGAATAGAACCAGGTTGTTAGAGCTATAAAGCAGGGACATTATGAATATTTAATTGAATATATATATTTGGTTAACGGAGAAATTTCAATCTAAAAGTATTTTGACCATTTATATTTCGGTAGGAACAGCAAAATGAATTAAATTCATGCTTAAACAGGATATCAAAATTGCCTGTGATGAAAATTGTAGTTAAAAAAACCATTATTGTCAATGTCAATCATAAACTGTCGGATATGTTGGCTATCAGCTATCAGTGGTCAGCTTTCAGGAAAACAATGCTAGACGTAATTTCCTCCTGATAGCTGATAGCTGAAGGCTTAT
The DNA here is from genome assembly GCA_039921525.1 of Chitinophagaceae bacterium. Classification (GTDB taxonomy): domain Bacteria; phylum Bacteroidota; class Bacteroidia; order Chitinophagales; family Chitinophagaceae; genus JADCRZ01. The sequence continues at coordinate 9,119 of JBDSBP010000163.1, forward strand.
AGCCAAAGCGTCATTTTAAAGTTGACATAACACCAGAAACTAATGCTTATGACGATCAGGAAACTTACCTCGTTCCTTCTTTTTATGCTCTCCGTTCTCACCAGTTATGCCCAGGAAAATACAGCATCGGTA
>JBDSBP010000164.1:0-11100 GCA_039921525.1 Chitinophagaceae bacterium
TTGAAAAATTATCTATTCGCAAGTAGTTCTATAGAGTAGATTACCGCTCCGGTATTGTAAATTTGAAAATGCCTAATACCTTCAACCGATAACAAAAATCCTGAATGACTTGTCAAAGTAGAATTAATAATTAATAATTAATAATTGTCGTTCTCTTCCTATCCCCTGTCAATTCTGCCTCTCGCGACATTTCCAAAATATCAACTGGCTGACTAAAATCACCCAACAAGTACTTGCAAAAATGATCTCCTGACTGCCAGAATAAATATTCCTGCATGTCACCATAAGCATGGCGCTGGCCGGGCAGGAGTACAAATTCAAATCGCTTATTGGCTTTGATCAGTGCATTCGCCATGCGTATAGTATTAGCAGGATGCACATTGTTATCAATATCACCTGTTGACAATAACAATCGTCCCTTAAGATTTTTTGCAAGGTCAGAATTTTTTTCAATGGCATATACAAAAGAAGTATCCCCTTTTTCGCTGATCGCTTCTTTAACGCCGTTATGCTTTTCGCTCCACCAGCGGTTATAGATATTATTTTCATGATTACCGCTTTCCGAAACCGCCACCTTGAAGAAATCAGGATATACAAGCATGGCGGCTGTGGACATGAAACCCCCACCAGAATGGCCATGGATGCCGACCTTGGTAATATCGATAAATGAATAGCGATCTGCCAGTTGCTCTATCGCAGCTTTCTTATCAGCCAATCCATAATCCCGCAGGTTGCCATAGCCAAAGGTATGATACCATTTGGAACGGCCGGGCGATCCTCCCCTGTTGCCTACAGTAACGACTATAAAACCAAATTGCGCAAGACGGTCTATCCGGTCCATTCCCCTGCCGAATGTTTTATTAACGGCTTCGGTTTGTGGGCCGGGATATACATATTCTATGACAGGATACTTTTTTGTGGAATCGAAATCAAAAGGTTTATACATTACGCCATACAGGTCGGTGATTCCATCATCTGCTTTTACTTCAAAAGGCTGCGGGAACTTGTATCCAGCTTCAAACAACCTGCCCAGGTCGGCTTTCTCCAGGTCCATTATTCTGCGCCCTTCATTATCGTATAAAACAGAGGCCGGTACAGTGTTTACACGGGAGAAATTATTGACAAAATATTGTTTACTATCGTCGAGGCTCACACTATTATCGAAGTCACCCGGATTGAGTAGTTTCAGGCCACTGCCATCAAAGTTCACTTTATAAAAATGAAGAAAATAGGGATCTTCATTGGCTTCCTTTGCATTGGCCGTAAAATATACGATCCTTTTTTTCTCATCAATTCCCATAATATCCTCCACATGATAAGATCCGGAGGTGATCTGATTCTTTAATGTCCCGTTCTCATCATACAAATATAGATGGGCCCATCCATCTCTTTCAGACCATTCTATCAGTTCCTTACCATTGTTTACCATTCCCAGGCGGCGGGTTTCCACATAAGTGTTCATCCTTTCTTCGATCAAAGGTTTTATATCGCCTGATTTAACATCCACTTTACATATGTCGATCCTTTTCAGATCGCGACTGGTTCGTGTTACATAAAATTTGCTTGTATCTCCCATCCAAAGGTTTGATCGGTAATCATTGTCCCTGTTCTTCTTTAAAGTGTCAGCTGACCATAAAGCAATATCCTGGTCCTTAAACAAAGAGGTGTTTAACTTTTTATAGGTCTGTGAAGGCAGGTCGAAAAGCAGCAAACTCGTTATGGGAGCTGTAGCCTCGCCGGGCATATGGTACTTGTACGTTTCCAGTGTGGGCCTGGGTTCTGCGATGCTATTGATCACCCATAGATCTTTCACCAGTCGCTGGTCAGTTCGTTCCATGCTGAATTTTTTTGAACCGGGCGACCAGTAGATAGTTGCGGATTTACGCTTTTTCTTATTTTTTTCTTTCTCAACATTTGTTTCATTACCTAAACCGCCATAGCTGAAATATTCTACACCGTCTATAGTTAACTGGTGTTCTATGATGGTGCTGTCATCTTCATTTTTTTGTGCTTTCTGGTAGTTTGTTTTATCCATCCAGAAAAGATTGTAATTACGCGAGAAAACAACGGTCTGGCTGTCTGGAGATATCGAGGCCCATGACTTCCGCGATTTAGGCTTGTTATAATCTTTTAATTCAATCAGGCTTCCAGATAGTAAGTCGTATTCAAAATAGAATACTTTTTTAGTTTTCTTTGTTGAATCAGGCTTTTTGGCCGTGGAATCTTTCACCTCTACTTCGATACTGCTTTTTACTTCGAACTGGATGCTGTTATCATCCTTAATAAATTTCATACTGTCGATAGGAAGATTCTGCCCGTCAAAAGGATCTTTTACAACTTTTGTTAAGGACGCAGCCAGTTTATCGTTATCAAAAAGCGGTTGTTTGGATGCCTTTGATGGATCTACGATATACCATTTTTTACCTGCGCTGGTTTGGTATTGATACCAGAAACGCGTTGACTTTTTCAGCCAATGTGGATCAACCACGGCCGAATACAGCATTTTATCCAGTTTTTTTGGGGAGAACCGGGAGGCCAATTGGTAGTTGCCTTTTGTTATTGGTTTATTTTGTGCAGAGACGTAGAAGCCGACAAATAAAAATGCTGTTATAATTGGTAGCTTTCTCATCGATCTTATTTCTAGGTGTGAAATGAATGACTGGCTTTCAGCAATCAGCCTTCAGCTTATAAATGCGTTCAGATTTTTTCGGATATCTGATTGCGAAACATTATACGCGCAAAAACACTTTCTTTCTATATAAAAAGTATAGAAAAAGCCATTTAATCGCCAAAAAGCAAATTGAAAAAACAACAATGTCAAATGGCTCTCCAACCAGCTGGATAAGCCACTGGAAAAAAGCATTTGTTGTATAACGAAAGTCTATAAATTGTCCTGACATATATATCAGGATAGAGTTCATCCCAATCACTTTAAAGAAAAAAGCCCATTTTTTATATCCACGCACATCAATGATATAGTAGAAAATTGACAGTAAAATCAAACTTAGGCCGCCGGTACGCAGTACAAAGGAACTCGTCCATAGATTTTTATTAATAGGAAAAAAGATATTCCAGATTTGCGCCAGCACCAGGAAAACAATTCCACCAATTAACAATTGCAGCGTTTTCTTCTCTCCAGTTAAGGATGAGTTCCGTAAGAGGTTGCCTGCTAAAACTCCTAAAAGCGCGGTACTAATTGCGGGAACGGTTGATACTAAACCTTCCGGATCATGAATACCCAAATAGAGCTTTCCCGGCATGACCACCCTATCCAGGTAAGAAACGATATTACCTTGCATTGTAAAGTCGCCATGAGGATAACCAGGTGCAGCTGCCAGCATAAACAACAACCAATATCCAATCAATATCGAACAAAACCAGATGATCTGACCTTTTGTGCTGGTATATAAATAAATAATATTGGCAAACATATAAGCCAGGCCGATATGTCCCAGAACACTTCCGAAACGCACTTCAGAAATGGGCATTATCTTTAAATGATTGTTAACTATTATACCGAGAAGCACCAATGTTAATCCCCTTCGGATAATTTTTAGCAATAACTTTTTCTTGCTTTTTCCCATTTCCAATTCTCTGCCTACTGAATAAGGAGTTGCCACGCCAGCCATAAATAAGAAAAGAGGGAAAATAAGATCGTAGAAATGAAAGCCGTGCCAGGCGGGATGTTCAAGCTGTTCATTAATCACTTCCAGGAAGGGAGCACCAGTTGCTTTGGTTAAACTACCTACTACACTCGCTCCTCCCATAATCCAAAACATATCAAAACCCCTGAGGGCATCCAATGAATACAGTCTTTGTGATGATACTACTTCGGCCATGGACTCAAATTAATTTTTTTATGGAAGGTAATTATAGTTATCGAGAAAATCTTTTGAATTTGAAGTTGCAGTGGTTACAGATAAGTTGACATTTCTTTTTGGTAAGCTGCAGCTGCAATTCTTGCTTCTTCTGCGAAATCTTCTTTTGATGAAGCATAGATAACAGCCCTGCTTACATTTACCAGCAGGCCAATTTCTTTATTCATGGCTTTTTGCGAGATGGCGTCCAAACTACCGCCTTGTGCGCCCACGCCGGGAACGAGGTAGAAATGATCGGGGGAAATATCGCGGATTTTTGTAAACCAGCCAGGTTGGGTTGCACCTATTACAAACATAAGGTTATTGATGGTTCCCCATGTAATGGAGGTTTTAATAATTTTTTCGTAGAGATAATCTTCCCCCATTGTTTGCAATTCAAAATCGCTGGCGCCGGAATTAGAAGTTAAAGCCAGGAGGATAGTCCATTTATCCTCGTATTCAAGAAAGGGTTTTACACTGTCGGCACCCATGTATGGGGCTACGGTTATGGCATCGAAGTGCAGGGTTTCAAAAAAGGCCTTTGCATATTGAGAAGATGTATTACCGATATCACCCCTTTTGGCATCGGCGATGGTAAAGATATTTTTAGGGATGTAATCAACCGTTTTCTCTAAGGATTCCCAACCTTTTGAGCCGAGGCTTTCATAGAAGGCTGTGTTAATTTTATAACTGACGCAAAGCTCCTGTGTTGCGTCAATGATTGCTTTGTTAAAGGAAAATACGGGATCAGGATCGGCTAATAAATGAAAAGGGATCTTTTCTATATCGGTATCGAGGCCGATACAGAGATAGCTTTTTTTTGACCTGATTTGTTCTATGATTTGATTTCGGTTCATTACTTATTTTGGCAAAGAACGGGAAGTTTCTGCTTTAAACCTATAAGGTTTGATTCCCCGGTTTCGACATACTGACATTTAAACCTTACAGGTTTTTCTGCGAGTCTCTGTTTCGCGGGGTCGTCTAAGACCCAGGTCCCTAGTGCCCGAACTAAGGAATCAGACCTTAAAGATTTTTTAGAGCTTCCTTAAAACAAATCAGGGTAATCTGAAATAATACCATCGACCCCCAGAACGCGTAAACTTTCTATAATTTTTTTATCATTGACCGTCCAGGGCACAAGTTTCATATTTCGTTGATGACAGTCGCTGACCAATTCTTTATTAACCAGGCTAAATTCAGGGCTGTAAATAGAAGGTGTAAAACCCAGGTCTTTAATTTGGTCTTCTATAGATTTAGGATCCTTAGGGCCTATTAATGCAGCAGTTTTTATGGAAGGGTATTTCTGGTGCAATATCTTCAGTGTTCTGAAATCAAAAGACTGGATGATCACTTTTTCGGCTATCCCTTTACGATAGATTACCTCCATTAACAGTTCAACAAATTTTTCGGGGGCCGGGTGTAAGGTATTATCCGTAGCGGGATCGCTTTTGGTCTCAATGTTATAAAACGGTTCTTCCCTTTTTTCCTTTTTGCAGTGCAACTGAACACTATCAATCAAATCGCTTAGCAAGGGTTTATGCACCGCAAGCTTTTTCTGTTGAGGGAAAGCTGGCAATAGCTTCAAGCCAACGTCAAACTGTTGGGTTTCAGCGTATGTCATTCCGAAAATGGTATATTTTTTTTCGTCCTTCGCTTCGATATAAGTTCCATCTGCTTTTGTGGTGATAAGATGATTGAAGAAGGCATCATGAGAAATAATAACTTTTTCATCTTTCGTAATCATTGCATCCATTTCCAACGTAGTAACCCCAATTTCAATGGCTTTGATCATTGCAGGAATGGTATTTTCGGGCATCAGGCCCCTACAGCCCCTGTGACCCTGTTTATCAAAAACGGGCATAACCTGGTTTTGATTTTTCATGGTGTGACAACCGGTAATCAACAAAAAAAATAAAATCAGTTTGATATTCATATAACAATTTTAGCGGATGGTACGAATTAAGCAGGTCATTCCTTTTTTAATAATTGCGTCTTTTTTTCTTCCATGGCAAGGGCTACCTGTTTGGCGGTGGCATCGCCTTCGCTTAAATTTTTAATTACATTACCATAGCTTTCTTCATCGCGGTTCTGGCTAAGTTTGGTGGCTGCCTGCAATTCTTCTATTTTAATTTCAAAACCGATTATACCGCGCACGTCATCGTTAAACATTTTTTCCGGTATTTCTTCCAGTTTTACAGGATGGGGCATGTGTTGTTCGTAAATATTCATCAATCGTGAAAGCGCGTACTTTAATTCTTCTCCTTCAATAATCCGTAAGGTACCATAGGCATGCACAGAGATATAGTTCCAGGTGGGCACGTTCATTTGAGTGTACCAACGTGGCGAAATGTAAGCGTGTGGCCCGGGGAATATACATAGTAGCTTCGTTCCATTCTCAAAAGTATCTTTTTGATCATTGCCACGGGATATATGTCCAATCATAACATCCTCGCCCTGTACGTTTTTCTCTACAGATAAGGGGATATGAGTGGCAACCGGCAGGCCTTCTCTTACGGTAACCATAATGGCAAAGCTGTTTTCTTTCATGAATGAAAGAATTTTTTCCCGGTCTTTTTCTTCGTATCGGCGGGGGATATACATGAAGCCAACTTTTACTGATTATAACAAACGATCAAGAAGGGAAGATATTTTTCTTGCTCATACCTCAAACCTCATAGCTCATACCTATTCTATCACTTCAACAATCCTTGTCGAGTCCATATTTGCATTTCGCATGGAGATGCTTCGTGCGGTGGTGTCGGCAAATTCTTCGAATGCCCGTTTAGAAATGATATCATCCGAAACCATGATCGGCACCCCTATATCACCTCCTTCGCGAATACTTTGAACCAGGGGAATTTGTCCGAGGAAGGGGATATCATATTCTTCCGCCAGCTTTTTGCCGCCGTTTTTTCCAAAAATGTAATATTTATTGTCCGGCAATTCCGCAGGCGTGAAATAGCTCATATTTTCTACTAATCCAATGATGGGAACTTTTATTTGCGCCTGCCCGAACATGGCAATGCCTTTTTTGGCATCTGCGAGCGCTACATCCTGGGGGGTAGTAACAACAACAACACCGGTTAGCGGTACGGTTTGAACAAGGGTCAAATGTATATCACCGGTACCAGGAGGCATATCAATTACTAAATAATCAAGATCTTCCCATAAAACATCGGTAACAAACTGGCGGATGGCGCTGCTCGCCATGGGGCCGCGCCAGACCACCGCGTTTTTTTCATCTACTAAAAAACCGATGCTCATCAGTTTGATGCCGAAACGTTCCATTGGCACAATCATTCCCTTTTCACCCACTTGTTTCATCATTGGCCGTTCACCTCTCAAGCCAAACATAATGGGAATACTGGGCCCATAAATATCAGCATCCATTAAGCCAACAGTGGCGCCACCCTGGGCAAGCGCAAGGGCCAAATTTGCAGCTACCGTACTCTTTCCGACGCCACCTTTACCGCTTATTACAGCAATAATATTCCGCACATTAGGCAGCACTGATTTAGGATCGGTTCGGTTGGAAGTAGTATTCGCGGTAAAATTAACCTTCACCAGCGCATCTTTATTTACCAGTTCCCGGATAGCATTTATACAGTTATTACGCAACAAGTCTTTTAGCGGACAGGCCGGCGTAGTTAAAACCAGGGTAAACGACACATCATCTCCTTCAATCTTAATATTTTTTATCATGTTAAGGGTCACCAGGTCTTTTCCCAGGTCTGGCTCCTGAACGTTTCCGAGTGCTTTCAATACCTGTTCTTGCGTCATTCTTCAAGGTTTTGTTAAAAAGTTCAATTTGCTGCAAATTTAACCATTGACGGGGTTAGTTTGTTTATCATTTACTGTTTTAGAGTTATTTTTGAAATTGTGGTTCAGTGGCACTATGAAATCACCTTAGAAACGGGGATAATTTCTTTAAATATTAGTATTGAATTAACTAAATTACCGGCGGCTATTAGGTAAAAGAGCGGAATAAATTAGAGAAATTATGTACAAACCTCCCTTTGAAGGGGAAGGCAACTTAACTAACATCTCAAAAGTTTGCTTGATGAAAAGAATTTTACGATATTTTTTACTGGCTGCCTTTCTGGTTCCTGTGGCGGCAAAGGCCCAGTTTGGAGAATTGAAAGATTCCGTTGTTCAGTTATATGGTGTTATCATGACGGCTGACAGCCTAAGGGGAATTCCCGGTGTGAGTGTTACGATCAAAGGACAAAATCGCGGTACGCCCTCAAGCGACGAAGGCGTATTTTCCATTGTAGTAATGAAAGGAGACCAGGTTGAATTTACCAGTATCGGTTATAAACCCAAACTCATAACTATCCCCCGTGAGTTACAGGGAAATCAATACAGCGTCATACAGTTGCTGGTTACCGACACGATGTATCTCCCCGTAACGATCATTAAACCCCGACCAACGCGTGAACAGTTTGAACGTGATTTTGTAAATGCACATATACCGGATGATAACCTTGAAATAGCCCGGCAAAATACAGATGCCAGCAAACGACGCATACTGATGAGAACCTTACCATATGATGGGGGGGAATCTGCCGGTTTTAATCTTCGCCAGGGCGCCAGCAAATACTACTCTGCCGGTCAGATGCCGCAGCAAAATATTTTCAATCCTTTTGCCTGGGCAGAGTTTATCCAGGCCTGGAAGCGGGGAGATTACAGGAATAAGAATTAGGTATGAGGTGTGAGCTGTGAGGTATGAGTATAGCTATCAGCCGTCAGCTATCAGCTATCAGCTATTGTTACCAGGTTAGTCCGATGTCACAATGTAAATAACTTAGAAGTCATATAAAAAGTAAGAGGTATGAGGTGTGTGGCACTTCCTGAAATAGAGGGTGATAACATTACGGAAGAAGTATTAAAACTGTGCAAAACCCCGAAGGGGTGGCATTATTTATAAAGCATGCCTGATAACTCCCCGCTCATACCTCATACCTCATACCTCGTACCTGTATCCGTCATAGGCGCTGGTACAATGGGTAACGGCATATCACATGTTTTTGCGCAGGCAGGATTTAATGTTACGCTGATTGATATCAGTACTGCACAACTGGAAAAAGCAAGGGCAACCATTTCAAAAAATTTCGACAGGCAGGTGGCTAAGGGAATCATTGCTGAAGATGAGAAAACTGCCACGTTATCCCGCTTAACCCTAAGCGACGATCTTACGAAAGGTGTTCAAAAAGCCGGATTGGTAATTGAAGCGGCCACCGAAAACGTAGAACTTAAGCTAAAAATATTTAAGTCGCTGGATGAAACCGCGCCAAAAGACGCTATTCTGGCTAGTAATACCTCCTCTATTTCCATCACCAGGATCGCCTCTGCTACCCGGCGACCGGAACGAGTGATCGGCATGCATTTCATGAACCCGGTGCCGGTGATGAAACTGGTTGAGATCATTAACGGCTTTGCCACCAAAAAAGAAGTTACGGATACAATCGTTTCATTAACGCACCAAATTGGCAAGATTTCCTGCGTGGTTAACGATTACCCTGGCTTTATTGCCAACCGCATTCTGATGCCCATGATTAATGAGGCTATTTATAGTTTGTACGAAGGAGTTGCGGGCGTGGAAGCCATTGATACTATTATGAAATCGGGCATGTCTCACCCAATGGGGCCATTACAGTTAGCTGATTTTATAGGACTGGATGTTTGCCTGAGCATTTTAAATGTGATGTACCAGGGTTTCGGAAACCAGAAGTATGCCCCGTGCCCCTTGCTGGTAAATATGGTTGCAGCGGGTAATCTTGGGGTTAAAAGTGGAGAAGGCTTTTATATTTATACAGCCGGCACTAAGGAACTGGTAGTGAGTGATCGGTTCCTGTGAATGTTTGGGGCTGGGCGGATGTAGGGAGCGGGCTTGCCCCCGCCCTGTTACACCAGATACATGTTGTATTTTGTAAACGTTCCCTAAAATATTCTGGTAATTTCGTATGCAATCAGGGCGGGGGCAAGCCCGGCCCCTACAACGCCCCTTACTTTTGGTGTCTGTCTCTACGAAACGTTTACCTTTTTCCCCGTTTCCGCAGCTTTGTAAATTGCCTCAATAATAGTAAGATCACGACGGCCCATTTCGCCTGGAACGCGTGAAGTTTTGTTAGATGTTACACATTGGGCAAAATCATCCATCTGCAAAGCCTGCTGGTTAGGTGGCGTATAATTTAACGGACCGCGGCTTGTTTCTACTACCAGGCCTTTATATGTAAATGCATGTTCCTTGAATTCAATCCAGCCTTTTGCACCTTCGGCTTTAAACCGATCGGCACCATGAGCATAGCTGGTTTGCGCCGTGCAAACGGCCCCGCCGGGAAATTCCATTGTCCAGTCTATACCTTCTTCTACATCAGTGAATATGTCGGGCCTGGTTTTGGGATGAAATTTTGCCGTGACGGCAAGCGGGGTAGCGCCATTAGCCGCCATACATGCGCCCTGGATTATATACACGCCCAGGTCCATAATGGGTCCGCCGCCGGCCAGTTTTTTATCAGCACGCCATATCTTACTGCCCATCACAAATCCCCGATCACCGGTCATTTTTGTAAAGGCGCCAAAGTCTTTTTCTTTTGCAAGTCGCATCATTTCCTTATGATATGGATCAAAGTGCAGGCGATAACCGATGGAAAGCGTAACTTTCGCCGCACGACATGCTGCAAGAATAGCATCACACTCGGCAACGGTATTAGCCATTGGTTTTTCGCAGATGATATGTTTTCCTGCTTTTGCAGCAGCAATAGCGTGTTCGGCGTGCAGTCCATTCGGCGTTACAATATATATAATGTCGATATCTTTATTGTCGGCTATTTGCGACATCGTAGTATAGCTGTAAATATTCTTCGCCGGGAAACCATATTCTTTGGCCCATTTTTCACCCTTTTCTTTGGAGCCCGTAACCACGCCCTTAAGCTGGCAATATTGAGTTTGTTTAAGTGCCGGCCCGAGTTGATTGGTGCTGTAGCCGCCTAAACCAACCAAAGCAACTCCCAGTTTCCGCGGCTGTTCGCCTAACAGGTGCAGTTTTTTTGAGAGAAATAATCCACCGGCACCCATTGAAATCTGTTCGATAAATAACCGGCGGTTGATAGATGACTTTCCCATAGACATAAAATTAATGGTTAATTGTTAATGGTTAATTGTTAATTCTACTTACACAAGTAATGAAGTGTTCTGTTGATTCTGTTGCATCTCTGTGTAACAAATATATTTCACAGAGTTA
>JBDSBP010000165.1:0-14465 GCA_039921525.1 Chitinophagaceae bacterium
AAACATGGCAGGGATAATAATTGGTGTAAGAAAATGTTCGGAACCTAATGAGCAATTAAAAAAGATTCAGTCCATCCTGCTGATTAAACCTAAACCGTTTACCAAAAGAAAATCTGTAGTACACAAACTGGCACTGAAAAAAAATGAAACGCTGTATTTACAAGCCTCTCCACCCGAATAGCTGCAATGTGGGCTAGTATTATTTGTTTGTTACAACCAGGTATATTTCTAAAAAATCAATGTATGAATTACCTGTACACTGCTAGAAGTTCAGGAAGCCACAAGACACATTGTTCTGACAAGTAAGGGGATCTAGTGTTATAGTTTAAAATAGAAAAAAGGAATACCATAAATAAGATGCACCAAACCCCTGATGCTTTTTCAAACCTCACATTACTGCTATGGAAGTTTAATAGTTATCAAAACTGGTTTTTATTAATGTGCGCCCCATAGTTCCTGATTTTCATTTTGTTCGATTCGAAGCAAAAACCTACAACCTCCCGGATTTTTTGAATAATTAATCACAGTTATGCTATTTTGTATCTCATTTTGTATCCGATACAGACCAGAAAACTTACTTTCTCTATCATTAAAGTAAAGCCCACCTACTGTTACTATTACCAATTCATAAACCTTGCTCCTGCCAGGGATCTATAAGTTCTTCTTCCTTTTAACCTGGGATATGCATTAATACACCAATATCGAAAATGACTTCGAACATCAAGGCTATCATTATTTATAATACGAGCCCTTTAGTAGATATTGAAACACCAGGGAAATACATCGCTTACGATTAAGATTGACATACAAGGCTTAGAGATAAGGTACTTAGAAACCAGGAAAGGAATTGCTTTTATTCCAGGCTATAAAAAATAATAAGTTGACAAAAACGCCGTTTACATTAAATAAACCATTCGGGTGCAATTCATTGTTGAAACAAAGCATAGTCTATTTATAAAGACTACTCATCTTTATAAAAGTATTTACGAATGACCATGATTATTCAAGAATTTAAGAATTTGAAAGATATTGAAAAAGAAAAGGTAGTTTGGTTTCACGGCAAATTACTCACTAATCTTACTTTTGATAACCAAGTTTGTGATATTTATCAACTTTTTGATTTTTATGTATCCCTTTCATACGATGTGAAGAATACCCTTAAAGCTTTAATATGCTCGCAAGTTTATCCTGAAATGCTGCCAATAATTAGAAATATTCACAAGGGTGGATTAAATTGCTAGACCAATTTAAAAATAGCGACCTGTTCCTTCTTATAAATTGCAATATTTCCAAGTTCTGCAAGTACTTCTACCTGGAAAGTAACTGCGATTTGCAAAATCGCTAAATATATTACTGGATCTGCCGCCCCATGATTATAGAGGCTTTTATAATATAATAATGATCGTCTTAAAGCAAAGAACATAGAACAGCAGGAACTCTAAGTAAGATTTAGAATTAAAAAATTCCTTGATCCAGAATTAACGGACTGTGTATTATCCAGAATTTTGTTGATCGTGCCACAAAATATTGCAAAATCCGACCCTGTTGATTATATTGCTTAGTGGGAAAAGAAGAACGGACTGTTTAAAAGTAATCTACATGTTATGGAGTCTAATCAACTTTATTTATTTTTCTATTGGTTGCAAATTTTTTGGATTCCGATCATAATAATTATAAAGTTAATTAAGCCTGGCATGCCTAACTGGCTGTTCATAACTTTATTAATAGCTAATGCCCTAGTGCTAATCGATAGATTCTTCCTGGGTTATTTTGGTATGTATGGTTACAACACAATTTTCTTTTTAGTCATCCAGGTGATTTTAATAATAGTATACAGGTTTAAAACAAAACCTTCCAGTCAGGTGGATCGTCATTCTAAAAGTTCGAATATACCACCGCCTTCTTTCAATCAGCATGTAAAAAAAAATATATTCATTAATTATAGAAAGGAAGATAGCAGTGGATATTCGCTGGCTTTATACCATGAATTACTCAAATGGTATCATAAGGATACCATTTTTAAAGATTTCAACACAATTGAACCGGGTGAAGATTTTGAAGAGGCGATTGACAACGCATTAAATGGCGCATCTATTTTAATTGTTTTAATAGGTGATAAATGGAATGATATCTTAAACATCCGCGTCAAAAAGAATCAAAAAGACTTCGTCAGGATAGAGATTGCCACCGCACTTTCAAAAAAAATATATACTATTCCGGTAACAATAAATGGTACTTCTATGCCATCGGAAGAAGAATTGCCAGAAGACCTGGCAAAACTCACGCACCGTCAATTTTTAGATATTGATCAAACCAGGTTTGACACAGACATCCTGAAGTTGGTAAGAATCATTGACAAAAGACTTGGAATTGAACGTGCAAAAAAATAATCCGACTTCTGTAAAGTTTACATCACGGCATTGTCATTTATTAAAAAGCCTTTTATATGTTCAAAAGCATTGTTACAGGCATTCTATTTAGTTAAAGCATTACTTTCACTTTTAAAGATTCACGCATGGAAGAGACCAAGACGGTGATTGTAAATTTCAGTATGGGCAAACTGTTCAGAGAACTTGAACATTACCACCTGGATTTGATCATTTCTATCAGTTACCTTGTAAATCGATAAAGGGCACTCAGTTTCGTATTTGGGATATAATTATAAAAAAATCAACCACAGAGGAATATTCGGTAGTTCAAATCGACAGATTTTCGATATAAAACAGGGTTTTTGAAAAATTGGAAGAAATTATTATTTATCAAAGTGAATCTGGGAAAACAGAAATAGAAGTAAAACTTCAGGGGGAAACACTTTGGCTTTCACAGAAGCTGATGGCTGATTTATTTGAAAAAGATACAGACACTATTGGCTTGCATTTGAGGAATATATATGCTGAAGGTGAATTGGACGAGACGGCAACTACCGAGTTTTTATCGGTAGTTCAAACTGAAGGAAGGAGACAAGTAAACAGGAAAGTAAAGTTTTACAACCTGGATGCCATACTCTCTGTTGGTTATAGAGTCAGCTCAAAAAGAGGCACTCAATTTCGTATTTGGGCTAACCAAATACTAAAACTATTCTTAGCGCAAGGGTATGCAGTGAATGAAAAGAAGCTTACTGAACAATCCCGTCAATTAAAAAATTTAAAACAAACAATTAAGCTATTAGAAAATGCAAGACTAAGTAAAGATTTGAGTTATGACGAGGCAACGGGATTGTTGAAAATAGTTGCCGATTATGCATATGCATTAGAAGTATTGGATCAATACGATCACCAGGTATTACAGATTCACGATGTAACATCGGAAGAGCTATTCCGGATAACCTACGAAGCGGCCATAAAAGCCATAAAAGGATTAAAAGATAAGTTTGGTGGGAGTTCTCTTTTTGTTAGCTGCCATTTACCAGACTTTCGGAGGACAATTCCTATATCCCAGTGTTGAAGAAAAAGCGGCCAACCTGATTTATTTTGTCATTAGAAACCATTCTTTTTCAGATGTAAATAAACGTATCGCAGCATTCCTGTTTGTTTGGTTCCTTGAAAAGAATAATATCTCATATTGGCCGGACGGAACAAAACGGATCGCTGATAATGCACTGGTAGCGCTTACCCTGATGATTGCTGAAAGTAGGCCCGATGAAAAAGACATGATGATAAAGGTGGTTGTAAACCTGATCAATATAAAAAATTAATGACCGCAAATTTGAATCTTATTGGCCCGGCATCTGCATAAACCAATGGAAGATACAACTACCTGACACCAAATTGTTCTTACCTTCCATTCACTCGGAGAACCATAATGTATTTCCTAATCTCATTCAAAGATCGCCTTTTGTAAAGAAAGGACTGCCGGATGGAAGACAGAGGCGTAAAAGGTGTTTTTCTTTATTTATTTGCGGCTGCTACCGGATCATGCAACCTGAATAAACCAACAGGGTAGCCATTCCCGGTATAAATCAAAATGAAAACATATTTACTTCTTGCGCTTGCAGCTGTTATTATTACCGTTGAATCCTGCAAAAAGGATAAAGAATCTCCCTGCGAAAATACTAAATGCGCCCCTCCGGCCCGGAAAGTCCATTTTGAACTTTATACCAATGAAAATTTTGCGGGTGAAAAGAAAAATATCACGTTCCGGATATTTATGAGAAATCACACAAGAACTATTTTAGATTCATCATTGGCAACGATGAAAGTTGAAGAAATTCCGGACTTCAATCATAGAATAATAATTGAAAAATTTGTTCCGCGGAATGATACTTCCACCCTCGTTGTTGGTTTCATTTATTATCTTGAGAACGTAGGTGAATCATGGTACCTGGAAGATTTTCCGTCGGGTAACAATTTCAAAGTGTTAACGTATCCTTTCCGGTGATATATACTTCAATGTTGTAAGACTGAATGTGATTATTGAACATTTGTTAATACAACGACATTGACATAAAACTATTCCCTTAAAACCTTTGCTTCAAAAGGATTATTCGTTGTATAATTAAAATTCGAGGTAGCATTTTGTAGGCTTTGAAAAGTTTCAAGATCTATCGTAATGTCTATCTAAATTGACGCTTTTACTTTCAGCTTTCAGCCGTCACCTTTTAGCTTTCAGGAGGAAAGATATAATACAGTGAACTGCCGATAGCTGATAGCTGAAAGCCGATAGGCACTTATTTTACCTTCCATTTGCCCTCAAAACCGTAATGTCTTTCTTAATCTCATCATCAAACGTCTTCTTTACAATGTAATGCCATTGCTTTTCCGATACATCTACAAAAAATATCTCCCCTAATTTATGAGCTTTAACAGCGTCCTGGAATTCTTTAGGCATCATTTCGATCCCGAAAAACCAACCGGTATCTCCATGCGTAGTGTTGCCATCCATTGTATATTTATCGGAAAGTTTATCAAATGGTTCGCCTGCAGATGCCTTACTCACGATAATTTTTTTGAGACTGTCAATCTCAGGGGGTGTTAATGAGCCTCCATCCAGGAAGATGTAGCTGGACCTGTAATTAACTTTTTCCGAGGCCTCTAAAACCTTATACGTAACATAACCAACGGAAAAGATATCGCCTTTGTTTTGCCGTAATAACCTTTTTTCAAGAAGTGATGAGTCCTTTCCGTATGACAATTTAAGTAACGTTGGTTTGAGGGTGGGGTTAGCATCAATATATTGTTGAGCTTCCTGGACTGTTGCAATTTTCTGAAATTTTTCGGTTACTCCCAATTGCCCCTGCGCAAAGATTTGTGATGAAAAGAGCAGCATTAAGCCAACAAGACTATTTTTCATATTTTTTTTATTTTTAGATACGTACATTAAAGATTATCAATGCCTTCAGTTTCAAAAACCGCAAACATAATTATGAAGATACTGTTTTTCAAAGTATCCGCGCTGTCCCGACGCCTGTGTACAAGGAAAAAAATAGTTAAATATTAAAAATGAAATATCGGTAACAATTAGCGACAGTACCTTATTCCCAAAGCTTAATTACTGGAATCAATTAATAGCCATTGAATAGATTGACATAATAAACAGAAGAAACAGGCATTGGCCGACTAAAAATTCTAAACAATCTGTAATATATCGTCGCTTACCGGCGACTTGATGAAAGGTGTTTTGGATTCTTTGTAACGTTTAGTCAGCCTGAATTTGAGCAATTGCAACAAAAAGAAAGACTAATACACAAGCTAGCGATTCATCTAATGAGTAATTTCTCGTCTTCACTATTTCATTGATGCGCATTATAATATAATCAGTAAGGTAAAATAATAGTGTAGGTTTTTCCATTTAATCCAGTCCAATCGGCCTTAAAATAATAACTGCCTGTGCCGGGGCAGGAAGTTGCAGCGCCACTTGCATTTAAGCCAAACGTGGCGGTGGCGGTTGCCAATACCGTTTCATGTTTTATTTTCCCACTCACTAACCTGAAACTGCAATCCTGGCGAATCACCAGTGGTTCCGTGATTGAGCTGATAAATATATTTCCAAAACGGGTAGTGCCCCATTCTTCTATACCTGTGTTGGCCCCATCGGTATGAAACCCCCTGGTGCTTATGACTATGCCATTATTATAGGTAAATACGAGTTGTCTTGCTACCTGCCAGGTCCGCTGTGTTCCATCATCAAAGGTGATAGACATGCTGCTACTGGCAATGGTATGTGTAATACTTTGCAGGTTAGGGAGATTAATTAAAAGTCCCCCGCTAACATTTGTGATGGTATGTGTACCGTTTAAAGTAATGCTTTTATTGTCGCTCAAACGGGTAACTTTTAAATTCTGGTAAGTGAGGCTAATGGCGGCGCCTGCGTTTTTCCAATGTACGCCCGCGGCGATTGCGACTACTACAACACCCGCACGGGTGCGATTGCCCAGGCAATTAGTACCGTTATAGGTTATGGTGATTTTTTTTGGATTGCTTAGCGTATCAACGGCAACGGTAGCATCGCAAATAAGTGCCTGTGTGTTTACTTCCCGGCCGGTGATAGAAGGGGAAGAAGCCTCCAATACAATATTTACATCATTGGAAATAGCGCCTGTTTCTTCAAATACACGCGACTGGTCGTCTGTTTGCACAGTGACCTTTGTAGTGTTGTCAGTATTTACCTGGCTGTCGCTTTTTTTACAGGCAGTAAAAATAACTGGCAAAGAAAAAGTAAAGGCCGCTAAATAAAGGATGCTTTTTTTCATACGTTGAAAGTTCGTTTTAAAGGAGTGATAGTATAAGTACGTGATACCTGGGTTGAACAGTTATGCAACGGCGAGACCTTCTTTGTTATTGCAGGGAATAGTAGCGGAGATTTTTTTTGGCGAAACGATAACATCTGTTCCGGCGCTTTTTGAACTTTTTGGTTAGTTTCTCAATTGTCTTCTTCCTGTTGCGATTTCCATTTTGCTACGGGCAAAATATCACAACAAAATTTATTTGAATTTGTAATATCTTTTATAACGGTTATCATCACCTGCTTTTTAACTCACCTGTATTTCTTTATTTGCTATTGCGATAATGGAAGCTGCACATCTTTCGATATCCTGTGCTGTTGTCATCCAGGAGGATACGCTGATTCGCATCGCTATTATTCCCTGCCAAATAGTACCTGCACACCAACAGGTTCCATCATCCTGAATTTTTTTGATGATCCTGTTTGTCAGGACCGCATCGCCAAAAGAAACAAGCACCTGGTTAAGGGTCACTGTGTTCAGGATCTCGAAGCCTGCATTTTTTAAATTTGTCGCAAATAGCTGGGCATACGTACAGCAACGTTCAATTAATTCAATTACGCCTTTTTGTCCCAATGAATATATTGCCGCCCATGTTTCAATGCCTCTTGCCCTTCTTGACATTTCGGGTGTATAAGAATATGGATCGGGGTCAGTAGAATCTGGTAGATAAGCGGCGCTGACTGATAGTGCAGCTTGCAATGTCTTTGGTTCTTTACAAATGACCAGGCCACTATCATATGGCACATTCAGCCATTTGTGTAGATCTATTGCCCATGAATCTGCCAGTTCACAGCCATCTGTCAAATAAGACTTCATTGGGGAAACCGCGGCCCAAAGACCAAATGCCCCATCGATATGTACCCAGGTTCCTTTTTCTCTTGCTTGCAGGCAGATATCTCTGATGGGGTCAATAGCACCCGTGTTAACATTTCCTGCCTGCAAACAAACCATCGTTGATTCATCCATCTCGGGCATCCTGTCCGCAATAATCCTTCCCTGGTCGTCTGTGGGAACTTTTACCAGGTTGTCCAGGCCAAAGCCGGCGAGAACAAGGGCCCTAAGCATGCTGGCATGAACTTCTTCTCCTACAATTATTCGTATGGGAGGTGCGCCATTTATCCCGCGGGCTTTGCTATTCCAGCCCAGGCGTTCATAAATCTTTTGCCGGGCAGCTAATACGGCACAGAAATTTGCCATGGTAGTTCCTGTTACAAATCCGACTGCTGATTTAGTAGGTAACTTCAGCAGGTCTAATATCCAGTTCCCTGCTACCTTTTCCATTTGCGCAGCGATAGGAGAAGAGATCTTAAAAACCGCGTTCTGGTCCCAGGTTGATGCCAGCCAGTTGGCTGCTAATGTCACGGGAAGTGTACCTCCGAATACAAATCCAAAATAACGTCCACCATTAGTCGCAACAGTATTGCGCGAGCCTATGGTATTTAATATTTCTAATACTTCTTCATCTTTAGTAGATGAATAGGGTAATGGCACGGATAATTTATGCAGTTCTTTTAATGCTTCTTCATCCGGGAACACCCTCCTGCCTGGCAATTCAAGAAGATATTTTGTTGCATATTCTTTTGCCATGTGCAATAATTTATTTTCTTTCATAAAGATTAATTTAAGAATTTTGTAGTGGGAGTATAGGCTAATTCACTCTATCCGTTTTAAACATTACCATCTCTTCTAACGCCAAACGAATATCTGATTCCGGGAATTGCTTCGTGAAATTAACATGGACTATTAATAATGCAAAATGCGTTTATCTTCTTTTCAGGTTAAATTCTCCTTTCGTTATAATATGTTTCTCTGCCGTACCGTTAATGGATTTGTAAGATGTGCCCGAAAAACTTCCTTTGAGGTCGGTTGTAGTGATTTCACTAAAGCTTATTTTGGAGGCAGATATTATACCGAAACTCTTATATTCATCTCCCCATGAATTAAAAGAAATAGATGAAGGGTCAATATAAGAAACAGTGGCTAAAGCGGCCCTTTCATTGCCGGCGGTGGTAGTAGCATAATTTACATAAGTAATATTCGTTTTAATTTGTGTTACACTGGTAAGAGAAAGTGCCAAATTATTCGATGTTGCAAATTTGGCAACTTTAACCGCTGCGCCGGTAAAAATATAGTTGCCGCCGGCATTAGCGTTCACATTGCCTTCTGCATTATACATTATAGCTGATCGTTGCCGTCGAGCGTGAACTTTATATAATAATCCAGACTGGTAGAACCAGAATTGTTGGCGCTATCTCTCTTGCAGGCTGTAAATAAGATAAGCAATGAAAGGGTAATGAGTACTGATTTTGGTCGCGTTAGGGGCATACATTGGGTTTTATTTTCAAATATAAGAAATCTTGAAATTAATATTTTGATCGGCTATAGAAGGGAACCTTTACAGATTTCTTATTCTATATCTACAAAATATAGCCTCGTCATTGTTTTATCGAAAATTATATTACATCTTTGTACAGCAAATCTATTTATTAGCATTTTAAGCCCTGGATCATGTAATCACTACTTCTGTAATTTATTTCTTTTCCGCTTTTTGTAAGCACATTGAATTTGCTTTTTAATAAACCTTTTTCATTTGTTATTGAATTATTTGGTATTGCTATAGCGCATATTATAATTATGTATTATTTTTTGCATGTTAATATTTTTTTGCGAATGAGGAACAAAACATCGGATCATGTCAATTTCAGAAAAATATGGGCGAACCCAACATTACCCATTCTCGCCAGGGGCTACTGGCGATGATAAGATAAATTTTGACTACTGGAACGATATTCAACTTATTCCTTCATTAGTTCACACAGAAAAACTGGATGGTGAAAATAATTGCATTAGCAAACTTGGAGTATTTGTCCGATCGCATGCGGCGCCTGCAACGTCTCCCTGGACGGCGTCTATACGTGAGTATTGGCAGGGAATTAAAAACGACCTGGGCGACCTGGAAATTTTCCTGGAGAACTGTTATGCAATTCATTCCATGCAATACTGTTTGCTGGAACATCATTTTTTTGTTTTTGCCGTACGCGAAAAAGATGTTTGGCTAAGCTGGGAGGAGACGAAATTTTATGCGGGAATGCTTGATCTGCCGGTAGTTCCGGAAATAACGGTTGTAAGACCGCCGGTTAATTCCAATGATTTTGAGCAATCGATTACGAAAATTGTTTCAGGCAGAGGCGCTTTTGAACCACTTGATATTATAACTGGTGAACCGGCTACAATGGAAGGAATTGTGAGCAGGAATACAGCATCTTATCCAAAGGAAGCCTTCTCTCGTAATGTTTTTAAGTATGTTAGAAAGGGGCATGTGAAAACAGATGAACACTGGACGCGTAATTGGAAAAGGGCATCATTAAAAGGAGAGGGAGGTAAACATGTGGCGACTATCTGAAAATAAGGAATGGCAGTTATTGGAACAGAAATTTGATTGGGTAAGAGATATGAACGGCGTGCGGCAGGATGCTATTCATCATGAAGAAGGTGATGTTGCTATCCATACGCAGATGGTATTATCATCACTGGAACAAATAGTACACTACCGGCAATTGCCGGAGCAGAAACAGCAAATTCTTTGGGCTTCCGCATTATTACATGATATAGAAAAACGCTCCACCACGGTATTAGAAGAGGATGGAAGCGTTACTTCTAAAGGGCATGCCAAAAAAGGAGCTCTTACAGCTCGAACTATCCTGTATAGGGATGTTCCCACGCCTTTTTTAATAAGGGAGCAGATTTGCTCGTTGGTGCGTTTTCATGGATTGCCGTTATGGGCCCTGGAAAAAGCAGATCCGGCTAAAGCGGTTATTGAAGCAAGTCTTCAGCTTGATACTACACTATTGGCAACACTTGCCCGTGCTGATGTATTGGGCAGAAAGTGTAAGGATAAAGAAGACCTGCTTTACAGGATCGATCTTTTCCAGGCCTTGTGCGAGGAAAACGCATGCTGGGGCAGGCCGCGTTATTTCAGCACGCCCCAGGCAAAGTTTCATTATTTCCATAAGGACGTTCATTATCCGGATTTCGTACCTTTTGATGAATTGGGTTCTCATGTTGTTTTGATGTCCGGGCTACCAGGAGCAGGGAAGGACACCTATGTAAAAAAGCACTATAAAGACTGGCCCGTTATTAACCTGGATGACATACGCAAACTGCATAAAATTTCGCCGACTGATAGTCGCGGTAATGGCCGGGTAATACAAACAGCAAAGGAAAATGCAAGAGTTTATCTAAGGGCTCAAAAGAAGTTCGTCTGGAATGCGACAAATATCACCCGGCAGATGAGGGATCAATTGATTGATTTGTTCAGTACTTATAAAGCCTTCGTAGAAATAGTGTATGTTGAAGTGAATTATAGTAAACTTCATGTTCAAAATAATAGCCGGGAAGCGATGTTGCCTAGGATAGCTGTTGAGAAATTAATAACGAAACTGGAAGTGCCCTGTCAAAGCGAAGCCCAAAAGGTCTCCTATCATTTTAGGTAATACCTGCGGAAGATTAAATTAAGCAGTAAAGTGTCGTCGTTGGTTGTTCGTGTAAAATGTTTGAAAGCAAGCCTGATAAGTTTTATGCGACATCTTGCAGTTATGGGCCGTCGTCAATTAACAGTCGCAGCATTTGTAGGGGCAGGGCTGGCCCCCGCCCTGTTACACCTGACACATGTTGTATCTTCTAGAAAATTCCCAATCTACATATTCGAACTCGCAGTATCGGAACCGGACAAACAAGTGTAATAAAAACGAACATTCTCGTAGATATACTTTTCACAATTAACTGGTAATCAAAATTTTATTTATTGGCATATTTTTCCTTGAATAAAGTACAACCTTCCCTCTATGCTAATAAATTATCTCAAAATTGCCTGGCGTAGCCTGGTTAAAAATAACGTTTCCTCCTTAATTAATATTGGTGGGCTGGCCGTTGGCATGGCAGTGGTTATACTCATCAGCCTGTGGATTTATGATGAGTTATCGTTTAATAAAAATTTTAAAAATTATAATCATATTGCCCAGGTAATGCAAAATCAAACTTTCAATGGTGAAGTGCAGACGTGGACATCCCAGGCAATGCAACTCGCTCCGGAACTTCGCGATAATTATGGCGACAACTTTAAACATGTAATCATGGCTGGCTGGACGAACGGTCATCTCTTATCTATCGGCGAAAAGAAACTGGTGCAGAATGGCAATTATATGGAACCAGCGATTACCGAAATGTTATCGCTCCACATGCTAAAAGGTTCCAGGGCCGGTTTGAAAGACCCTGGATCGATTTTACTTTCCAAATCCACTGCAAGAGCCATCTTCGGAAATGACGAGCCGTTAGATAAACTACTTAAGATTGACAATAAACTTGATGTAAGAGTCACTGGTGTGTATGAAGATTTGCCGGCAAATTCTTCCTTTGGCGATTTGAAATTTATCGCACCCTGGCAATTGATGGTCAATAGTGATGAGCTGGTAAAGAAGGTAACCTGGGGTAACAGTTGGTTTCAAACTATTGTGCAGATTGCCGATAATGCCGATATGGCGCAGGTATCGGCAAAAATAAAAAACGCAAAACTAAACCGGATTAAAAACAGCGATGATATGGGTGCAAGATTTAAACCGGAGCTTTTCCTGCACCCTATGAGCCGCTGGCATTTATTTGCGGAATTTAAGAATGGCTTTAGTTCCGGCGGGAGAATTCAACACGTGTGGTTGTTTGGTATAATAGGTTTTTTTGTACTACTACTGGCCTGTATAAATTTCATGAACCTCAGTACTGCCCGTAGTGAAAAAAGGGCAAAAGAAGTAGGCATACGCAAAACAGTAGGCTCTTTACGCCGCCAACTGATAAGTCAATTTTTTACCGAATCAATATTGGTCAGTTTTTTCGCTTTTGTAGTATCGTTAGCACTGGTTTTGCTGATGCTTCCTTTCTTCAATGAAGTAGCCGGAAAAAAGATGTCGGTATTATGGAGTAATCCTGTCTTTTGGCTGGCAGGCATTGGCTTCACGCTATTTACCGGATTAATCGCCGGTAGTTATCCGGCACTTTATTTATCTTCTTTCAAGCCAATTAAAGTGCTAAAAGGAACATTTAAAGCGGGCCGCTTTGCTTCAACTCCCCGAAAAATCCTGGTGATCACGCAGTTCACAGTTTCCGTTACGTTAATTATTTGTAGCATTATTGTTTTCCGGCAAATTCAGTTTGCTAAAAACCGCCCAGTGGGGTATAGTACTAACGGGCTGGTATCAGTGCCCATAAAAACAGACGAAATTTTAAAACACTACGATGCGTTCCGCAATGATCTGCTGCAAACAGGTTTGGTGGAAGAACTCACGGCAACGGATAGCCCAATAACCAATACCTATGTTACCAATAGCGGTTTCGACTGGCAGGGTAAGGACCCAAACATGCAGGAAGAATTCATAACCCTTCGTGTAACGCACGAATTTGGAAAAACGATGGGCTGGAAAATTATAGAGGGGAGAGATTTCTCGAAATCATTTGCCACAGATTCGTCGGCTTTTATATTAAACGAAGCGGCCGTAAAGTACATGGGTTTAAAAGACCCGATAGGTAAAATTATTAAATGGGGAGGAAGCGACAATTACAAAGTGATCGGGGTAATCAAAGACCTGGTAACGCAATCACCTTATGAACCGTCAAAGCAAACGATTTTCTTCCTAAACTATAAACGCCTGGGCCTGGTAACTATGAAAATCAATCCATTAAAAAACGCCCACGAAGCTTTAGCCAGGATAGAATCTGTCTTTAAGATCTACGATCCTGTTAATCCCTTTGAATACAAATTTGTTGACGAGGAATTTGCGAAGAAATTCGGCAACGAAGAACGGATAGGCAAGCTGGCGGGGTTCTTTGCTATTCTCGCCATCTTTATTTCATGTCTCGGTTTGTTTGGGCTCGCTTCATTCATAGCGGAACAACGCACCAAAGAGATTGGCCTGCGTAAGGTATTGGGTGCATCCGTATTCAATCTTTGGCGTTTATTATCCAGGGAGTTTGTATTTCTTGTCGTTATTTCCTTATTCATTGCTGCGCCAATAGCCTGGTATTTTATGAGTAGCTGGTTGCAGAATTACCAATACCGTTCTAATATATCGTGGTGGATTTTTGCTGTAGCAGGTGCTGGTGCTTTGGTGATCACTTTACTAACAGTAAGCTTCCAGACAATAAAAGCTGCCATTGCAAACCCGGTGAAGAGTTTAAGATCGGAGTAAGTGAATGATGAATAATAATTCAATGTAATTGAAATGTAGAGTTGCTTTGGCCAGGCTCCGTTCAAACCTATAAGGTTTGAACCGATGATGCCGGCACTACGAAAGCAAACCTTATAGGTTTTATTTCGCAAGTTGCATATCAATGATTGATTACTTAATAGCATTGCAGGTATAAGCAAGGCAAGTCATGTTTAACTGGAACGAGAAATAAATAACCCATCAATAACCTTATTTACCATGTTCAGAAATTATTTCAAAACCGCATGGCGGAATCTTTCAAAAAACAAGGCTTATAGCGCTATTAATATTTTTGGGCTGGCTGCAGGATTATCGAGTTTCATCATTATCCTGTTATACCTGAATTATGAATTGAGCTATGATAAATGGGAGGTTTCACTTAAAAAAGTCTATAAAATATCTCTTAACCTGAACAATGATATTTACCCGGGAACACAAGCTCCCTTAGCCTCCTTCTTAAAAGAAAAATATCCAAATGTAGAGGCTGCTAC
>JBDSBP010000166.1:0-4148 GCA_039921525.1 Chitinophagaceae bacterium
GTGATTTTCTTCAGTGGGTTTTTGTGATTTTCAGCATACTCATTTCTTTTCCGGTATATATCTATGCATTGAAAAATGGAGTTGATGAAGGAGGAAACATCTGCCTTATTCATGCCAGCAATATCGAAAGCGGTGCCATGATCCGGAGAGGTGCGTACCACTGGTAGTCCCGCGGTATAATTGGCCCCTTCACCTATTGCCAACGATTTAAACGGTATCAGCCCCTGGTCGTGATACATGGCCAGCACTGCATCAAAATTTTCATATTGTCCCCTCGCGAAGAAAGCATCTGCACTATATGGTCCCATGACGATAGCATTGTTATTTTCTTTGAATTCCCTGATGCATGGTTTTATAATTTTTTCTTCTTCACCTCCTATCAGGCCTTCATCTCCCGCATGTGGATTCAGGCTTAACACCGCAATCTTAGGTTTATCTATTCCAAAATCTTTCAGCAGGCAATCTTTGAGAATTCCTAGTTTTGAGTAGATGGCTTCAAATGTTATATGGGAAGCTATTTCTTTTACGCCAATATGTTCTGTAACAAGGCCTACCCGCATGTTTTCTGCAATCATCAGCATCAATACATCTTTCGAACCAAAGAAGTTTTTTAAAAAAGGTGTATGCCCGGTGAAATTAAAGTCGTCGGACTGAACATTTTTTTTATGAATAGGTGCTGTAACAAGGCCCTGGATCCTTTTCTCTTTTAAAGCAGTGGTAGCGGCTATCAACGATTTTACCGCATACTTTCCTCCAAGTTCGGTTAACTGACCGGGGAAAATGGCAACGTCTTCCTCCCAGCAATTAAATACATTAACCTGCTTCGCATTAATTCGTGAAAAATCCTTAATACTTTGGAAGGTAAAATTATTTTCGGGGACTGATTTCCGGTAGAAGTTAATTACCTTATTGGAAGCAAAAACAACAGGTGTGCACAATTCCAGAATACGTTGGTCGGAAATGGTTTTAATGATCAATTCTATTCCAATACCGTTCAAATCCCCGCAGGAGATACCTATTACAGGTCTTGGGTGATCAACTACAGGCTGATTCATTATTTATTATTGGTTAGGTAAAAGATTGAAATTACGATTTCTGACGACAGTAGCCAAGAGACAGCCCCAAGTTTAAAGTTTAAGGTGCAAAGTTTAAAGTTGATCAGGCTGCTGTATAAATACTCCGACTTAGAAATCCGGGATTTTAAAAAGACGCCTTTTGCCTCTAAACAGTATTTTTGCAATAACATGTACACGTTAAAAAAATCATTGGGTCAGCATTTCCTGCATGATGAAGGGATTTGCCAGAAAATTGTGGCTGCTTTGCGGGAAAACGAGTTTCACCAGCTAATCGAAGTAGGACCCGGTGGCGGCGCACTGACAAAGTACCTACTGGAAATAAAAGATATAGATTTTAAAGCGGTTGAACTGGATGCCGAAAAAGTTCAATACCTGCTTAAAAAGTACCCTGCAATCGATCATAAAATAGTTCATAAAAGTTTCCTGGATATTGAAAAACCATTTGAATCCAAATTCACTATAGTAGGCAACTTCCCTTATAATATTTCAACCCAAATTCTTTTTAAAGTATTAGACTGGAAAGATGATGTGGAATGTATGATTGGTATGTTTCAGAAAGAAGTAGCCCAGCGGGTGGCTTCGCATGAAGGAAATAAAGTATATGGTGTGTTAAGCGTTCTGGTGCAGGCTTTTTTTAATGTGGAGTATCTTTTTGAAGTGCATGAAAATTGTTTTAACCCACCGCCGAATGTTAAGAGCGCGGTTATCCGACTTAGGCCGTTGCTAAACCGACCAGCTATGAAAAGTGAAAGGGCCTATTTTGTGCTGGTGAAAACAGCGTTTAACCAACGGCGAAAGATGTTGAGAAATGGGGTAAAGAGTTTATTTGACGCGGAAACTCTGCAGGAGGATGTTTTTACCAGGAGAGCGGAACAATTAAGTATAGCAGAATTTGCGGCACTGACATTTAAAATGATTTAAATTCACGCTTTAAAGAGATAACTGCTTATCTATGGGCAAAAAAGCTATCATCACAGCCAAGGTACATGAATACCTGAAAGTAGAATTAAGGAATAAGGGTTATGAAGTGGTGTATACACCGCTGATAACATATGATGAACTGCAGCATGTTATAGCTGATATGGAAGGATTAATAGTAACCACAAGGCTTAAGATAGATAAGAATATTTTAGACAGGGCCCCCCTGCTAAAATGGATCGGGCGCCTGGGAAGTGGCATGGAGTTAATTGATGTTCCCTATGCGGAAACTAAGGGCATCCTCTGTGTCAGTAGCCCGGAAGGAAACCGCAATGCCGTTGCCGAACACGTATTAGGAATGCTGTTAAACCTGATGAATAAAATCTCAACCAGCAATGCCGAGATAAAGGAAGGCAAGTGGATACGGGAGGCCAACCGTGGAACGGAACTAACCGGCAGATCTGTTGGAATTATCGGCTTCGGAAATGCAGGTCGTGCTTTTGCAAAATTATTGGCGTCATTCGACGTAACGGTGCTGGCTTATGATAAATATGTATTTGATTTCGGGCGTAAAAATATTAAAGAAGTAAACCTCGAACAAATACAACGATACGCAGACGTGGTAAGTTTTCATGTGCCCCTTACCGATGAAACCTTTCATATGGCAAACGATGATTTCTTTAACGGGTTCCAACAAAAACCTTATTTCTTTAATGCCTGCCGGGGCAAAGTTCATGAAACTGCAGCATTGATAAGAGCCCTGGAAAATGGAAAAATCAGCGGGGCAGGCCTGGACGTTTTGGAAAATGAAAAACTTGATACGTATTCCTCCTTTGAAAAAGAACAACTGGATTGGCTGCTTGCGCAACCGAATGTTATCATAACTCCCCATATAGCCGGTTATACCCATGAAGCATTTTTCAAGATGGCAAAAGTGATCTTGGAGAAACTGAAGATTAGTGGTTAATGGTTAAAGGTTAGTGACTAATTATTAATGGAAACGGTTCTCTCATTAACAATTAACAATTAACCATTAAAATTTGGCTTATAATATTCGGCCGGACCATTTAACACTTTGTTCCACTGCTGCCTGTACATTTCACGCCATTTTTCATCTGCGATGACGTTCCAGTTAACATTTTGGAGTTGTTCCTTAACAAATGGCCTTTGTTCAGGATGAATGTATAAAGGGTGCAGCGTAAACCAACGATTATTCCGGGTAAATTCTTTCCAGAACAAAATAAATGAAGTATGATTACTTTCTGAAACAGCCGTCTTATCGGTTTCCAGGTCAGTGGTGGTATAATGATAATAAAAACGCGTATTCCCGCTGTCTTTGATAATGTATAAGCCGCCGGCCCCTTCATCTGATACTATATCGAAACATAATTCTTTTTGCATATTGGGGAATTCGCTACTGTTTTTAAAGAACGCTTTAATAGGTATTTCTACTTGGTTTGCAAATATTTTTTATATTTGCATACATGCAACGCTTTGGATTGATCTGAGGCGTTGTATTTTTTTTCTACCATCAAAGGTAACTGAACCATTGATCAAATAAAAGGAGGGATTATGAGTGATTATAATTACATGTCGAGAGAGGCATATGATCAAATGAGGATTGATCTGCATCGTATGAAATCGGTTGACCGACCGGCTGCTTCCAGGGCAATTGCTGAAGCCAGGGAAAAAGGTGATTTAAAAGAAAATGCCGAATATGATGCTGCAAAAGAAGCCCAGGGTATGCTCGAAGCAAAAATCCAACAGATGGAGGGAGTACTTTCTAACGCACGTATCCTGGAAGCTAAAGATGTGGATATTAGCAAAGTGAGTTTGCTTTCAAGAGTTACTATCACCAATATGGCAACAAAAAAATCCGTTACTTACCAGGTAGTAGGCGAAAAAGAAGCCGATTTGAAAATGGGTAAAATTTCTGTTACTTCCCCCATAGGTAAGGGGTTATTTGGCAAACATGTAGGCGAAGTGGCGGAAGTAGTGGCCCCTAACGGTAAATTGAAATTTAAAGTGGAAAATATTACATTATAGTATACGGCCTTTTATGATGCAAAGTCGGGGGAAGTAATTTCTCTGACTTTTTTAATTAGAGACTTTACCCGAAGATCAGTTATAAATACACTTACTAATGACAATTTT
>JBDSBP010000167.1:0-6942 GCA_039921525.1 Chitinophagaceae bacterium
TTGCGCTTTGGTACCATTTTCATCGGCTTCCACTATTAGCGGACCTGGAAAAGTGGTGCCACCTTCTAAATAAACGATTGAGCCCGGTTGCAGTTTCTCTCTATTCAATCGTTCTATTGTTTTAAATGGTTTTGAGAGGGTTCCTTCATTTTTATCATTGCCGGATTGGCTGATGTAATAACCTGAAGAGTTTTGTGCGCATGATGACGTTGTTAGTAATAGAAGCACACAAATTAATAATATGTTACTGGAATAATACGATAAAGATTTCTCAGCCATTGCAAAGATATTTTAAGCGTTGGTATGTAAAACCTATAAGGTTGCGTTTCAGGGTTGAGGGATCGTATGCAAAACCTATAAGGTTGCGTTTCAGTTGCAAGAGTCTTTAATTTAAACCTTATAGGTTGGGGTTAAAAATTTAGGTTTTCGTATCACAACCTGTAAGGTTTGAAATGGATGCAGTTTAAATTTCAAACGCAACCCTTATAGGTTTTAACAGGGTCTCCAACCTTTTCCTTCTACTCCGTTGGGCTGTACCCAATCACCAAGGTAAATTTCACGTTTTTAGTTTAAAACATCGAAATAATTTAATGATGCGTATTGTTATAATTTATTGAAGGTATCAGGTTTGCCAAGTACTCTCATATCCTTCACTTTACCTGCCCAACCCCCACCTATAAAAGTTTACAGTGTAAGCTGGACCAGCCAAAGTAAAAATTCCTCCGAATCCATGCCCTGTGGAGGTGGAGACATTGGATTAAACGTATGGGTAGAAAACGGCGAAGTACTTTTCTATCATCATCGTACCCGAAACAACATAGAAGACATCTTCGATTATACGGTACGGTTAGAAGGCATGAATAGCGTGAAAAGCCAGCTTTTCAATCCCATTAAAAACAATACGATTGGCGGTTCGCTGCAGGGCACAAACATGAAACCTGCCGGAATTAATTCAGGAAATTATGCCGATGTGTCTTTTACGTCCTTGTCCATTAAAAGCATTAAATTTATCCGTTCACAGCAAATAAAAATTGGCTTGCATGTAGAGCGATCCAATACACTGGCCGATTTCGAATTTTGCAAAAGGCCCACGAATTCAAATCTTAGGCTAAGAAATTAGGAGAGCTATGCTTGCTTCAATCCAGGTGTTTTATTAACTATAATGAACACTACTTGATTTTTATTATAAATAAGCGTCAGCATTAGACATTCTTTCATCGCCCAATTAAAAATTATTCCATTCTTAAAATAGACAATTAGTTAGACAACCATAAAAAGTAAAACACCCCCAACTAATTTAATATTAATTTATTGAGGGCATTTTTATGAGGTCCCGAGCGGATTCGAACCGCTGTAGAAGCTTTTGCAGAGCTTTGCCTAGCCGCTCGGCCACAGGACCTTTTTTTAACAGGGTGCGAAAATAAGATTTTTTTGCTAAAAGCGAAAATTGGTTTGAATTCCATACATTTCATAAATCGATACCATTGCAAAAACAATTGTATTAAATTACACGTAAAACCAGCCATCTTATATCAAACCACTTATTATGCAACGTATTGCCGAGTCTGAACTCATCATTAATTCGAGGGGAGCCATATACCATCTTGATGTAAAACCCGAAGAAATAGCCACTACAATCATCACCGTCGGTGACCCGGAGCGGGTTAGACAGGTTAGCAAACACTTTGATAAATTCGAAACAAAATCGTCGCACCGCGAATTCGTTACCCATACCGGCTGGGTGGGAAAGAAAAAGGTATCCGTCGTTTCCACCGGTATCGGTACGGATAACATCGATATCGTGTTAAATGAACTGGATGCGCTGGTGAATATCGATTTTGAAAACAGGACAGTCAAAAATGAACTAACACATCTCCAGATCATCAGGATAGGCACGTCGGGCTCGCTTCAAAAAAATATCCCGGTTGATAGCTATGTAGCTTCCACATTTGGACTAGGTATTGACAACCTGCTTAATTTTTACCGTCATGAAAATAATGACGAAGAAAAACAACTCGTGCAATCATTCATCACCCAGACTCAATTACACAACCAGTTCGCGCATCCTTACATCAATAGCTGCAGCCCCTCATTGCTAAAACATTTTGTGAAAGACTATCATCATGGTATAACTGTTACCTGCCCTGGTTTCTACGGCCCGCAGGGACGCGTTTTGCGCTTGGGTCTTAGCAATCCTGACCTGATCAACCGGTTAACCCATTTTAGTTTTGGTCATCACCATATCACCAATTTTGAAATGGAAACTGCCGGCATCTATGGCCTGGGGAAATTGCTGGGGCACCAGTGTTTAAGCCTGAACTGCATAGTGGCCAATCGTATTGCAAAAGAATTTTCAACAGATGCCACTGCCGCCATGGAAAAACTTATTAAACAAACACTGGAAGTGATTACGACTATGGTCTGACAATAATTTTCTATTTTCGATTTACTTTTCTTAAAATATGAACATCCACTTCTTTAAATACCAGGGCACCGGAAACGATTTTGTGATTTTAGATAATCGCAAAAATGACTATGATTCCCTCAACAAGGAACAGGTTGCTTTTTTGTGCGACCGGCGATTTGGCATCGGCGCAGACGGACTGATGATGCTTAATCTTAAATCGGGCTACGATTTCGAGATGAAATATTACAACTCAGATGGTACCGAAAGCAGCATGTGCGGTAATGGCGGACGTTGCCTGGTAAGATTCGCCCATCATTGCGGGGTCCATAAAAGTACTTACCGTTTTTCAGCCATCGATGGAGATCATGAAGCGGAAATAGCTGATGATACTATTGTTAACCTCAAGATGAAAGATGTTGATAAAATCGAAGACTATCATGGAGATGCCGTCTTAAATACAGGTTCTCCTCACTATGTAAAAATGGTGGGTGATGTAATGGAACTGGATGTATTTCAAAAAGGAAAGGAAATACGGTACAGTCATCATTTTGCCAAAGAAGGTATAAATGTAAATTTCGTGGAACAGAAAGAAGAAGATGAAATTTTTGTACGTACCTATGAGCGGGGGGTAGAAGATGAAACCCTGAGCTGCGGTACGGGCGTAACAGCGAGTGCCCTTGTATGTTATCATAATGCAACAGGGTATAACAATGTTATCGTTACTACAAAAGGCGGCAAGCTTAACGTGGAGTTCGATCGCATCAATAAAGGATCTTATGAAAATATCTGGTTATGTGGTCCGGCACTGAAAGTTTTCGAAGGCAACATGAAAATTGAATGACCCATGCCCCTTTGAAAAATCTCCAATAATAAAAAAACATTAGAACTTTAAATAATACATCCATAAATAATTTGCCAATATATTTATTTTCAGCAATGCCAACTTCCAGACTTCCCGACTTTCAAAGTATATTTGTTGCAATGTGATACAGTACTTTAAAAATATCAATCACCAAACCATTGCCATTAACAGTCCTGATGCCGGCGCCTGGGTAAATGTATTGCCGCCGCTGAAACAGGAAGAGTTCACCGAATTATCGGATGGGTTGGATATTCCACTCGACTTCCTGACTGACTCTCTTGATATCGATGAACGTACGCGTTTTGAAGAGGAAGACAATGTAAAACTCATTGTAATCAAAACACCTACGGAGAATAATTCATTTAATGAAAGCGATGCGTTTTATATAACCATTCCTATTTGTATCATTCTTACGCATAACCAGATTGTTACCGTAAACTCGTTTGAAAACGCAGCTATTAAAAAATTTCTGAGCACTTTTCAAAATCGCCATCCCGACAACCGTAAGATGATGGTACTGAAAATTTTCGAAAAAGTTGTTCAAAACTTCCTGGATTACCTTAAGGAAATCAATCAACGCAGAAACCTTTTAGAACAAAAGCTTTATGCCAGCAATCGGAATGAACAATTGCTCGACCTGATGCGCATCCAAAAAAGCCTGGTATATTTTATCACGGCCCTTCGTTCTAACGAATTATTATTAATGAAACTGGAGCGAACCAATTTCCTGGCATTAAATGAAGAAGAACGTGAATTTTTAAATGACCTGATCGTTGATAATTCGCAGGCCCTCGAAATGGCTAACATCTATACCAATATTTTAAGCAGCACACTCGATGCTTATGCCAGCATCATTGCCAATAATCAGAATGATGTATTAAAACGTTTATCTGTAATAACGATCGTATTAACTTTTCCTGTGCTGGTGGCCAGTATCTACGGAATGAATGTGCCCATCCCCTACGCTCATTCGCCATTTGCCTTTTATATTCCTGTGTTGTTATCCCTCGTCATATCTTTGGTTATAGGCTGGTTCTTTCTTAGAAAAAAATTATTTTGATACATGAGTCTTTTCAATGTGCGTGTTTACGGCATTCTATTGGGAGAAAACAACAGTGTGCTGGTTAGTGATGAATATATTCGTGGAGAATATTACACCAAGTTCCCTGGTGGCGGACTTGAATTCGGTGAAGGAACGAGAGATTGCCTGAAAAGAGAATTCAAAGAAGAAATGAACCTGGAGGTAATGATCACCGATCATATTTATACCACTGATTTCTTCCAGCTTTCCGCTTTTAATCCAGAGCACCAGATCATTTCCATATACTATTTTGCAAAGGCCATGGAACCTATTTCCTGTATCTTAAGAGATAAACCCTTTGATTTTGACGAGCATCAGCTCATTATTTACAAGGATAAAAATGAAATTGAAAGCTTTCGATTTATACCCTGGGAAGACTTTTCTGAAGAGATGATCACGTTGCCAATTGATAAAGTGGTGACGAAGAAGCTGAAGGCACTAATTAATTATTAATGGTTAATTGTTAATGGTTAATTAATATAATGATATGCATCATACATTTTATATTTTCAAGTTATTTACAATGTGAAATCGTACCAACCTGATGACCAAGCTGATAGCCGACGGCTGATAGCTAAACTCACACTTCCCCATGCGTGACTGCCAATTTCTTAACCATCTCATCACTCATTGCATCGGCGCTGGCACCGTAACCGTTTACCAGCACTCCTTTTAGTCCATGTTTTGATTCTATTGCATATACTACCGCTTCGTCGGCAGGGTCGCTGTCTCCTTCAAAACGATATACTTCTGTTATTTCAAATTCGGATGGCCTTAATGAAACAGGTGTTTGAAGGCATTCGATCCCATCGAAAACCAGGTTGAAGTCGGTGGAATATCCCCTGTCCTTGAGGCCATCAGTGGCTTGGGAAACAGTGTCATATTGTATCATAGAACCTAAAGTTATAATTTAATCGTAAAATTTCTATACTTTAATTTTGTTTAACTTTTTAGCTAATTAAGTGAAACAGTAACAACATAATTGCTAATATTGCAGGATAGTTTTAAATTTGCAAAAAATTAAACCAATTTTAATGATGTCAAGTTTAACAAATTCAGCAATCAACTTCGATCTTGGATATAAGGTGGCCGATATGAGCCTCGCTGATTGGGGTAGAAAAGAAATCAGGTTAGCAGAAGCCGAAATGCCCGGGCTCATGTCTTTGAGGAGTGAATATGGTGCGACACAACCTCTGAAAGGCGCTCGCGTTGCGGGTTGTTTGCACATGACTATCCAGACTGCTGTATTAATTGAAACCCTTGTAGCCCTTGGAGCTGAAGTTAAATGGAGTTCTTGTAATATATTTTCCACGCAGGATCATGCCGCCGCCGCCATCGCTGCAGCTGGTATTGGAGTTTTCGCCTGGAAAGGTCAGTCGCAGGCTGATGCTGACTGGTGTATTGAACAAACATTATTTTTTGGTGGCGCAGATCGCCCATTGAATATGATACTGGATGATGGCGGAGATCTTACCAACATGGTATTTGATAAATACCCTGAGCTGATTCAGCATGTTAAGGGATTGTCTGAAGAAACTACTACAGGAGTTCACCGTTTGTACGAAAGGATGGAAAAAGGAACATTGCCGGTTCCCGCTTTTAACGTAAACGACAGTGTAACAAAATCCAAATTTGATAATAAATATGGTTGCCGCGAATCACTGGTGGATGCTATCCGCCGGGCTACTGATATTATGATGGCTGGTAAAGTAGCTGTTGTTGGTGGTTATGGTGATGTGGGTAAAGGTTCAGCAGATTCTTTAAGAGGCGCTGGCGCAAGAGTGATAGTAACTGAAATTGATCCTATCTGTGCATTACAGGCTGCCATGGATGGTTTTGAAGTGAAGAAAATGATTGATGCAGTGAAAGAAGCAGACATTATTGTTACCGCAAGTGGCTGCCGCGACCTGATTACTGAACAGCATTTCCGTGTAATGAAAGATAAAGCAATCGTATGTAATATCGGTCACTTCGATATTGAAATCGATATGCAATGGTTGAACGACAACTATGGTCAAACCAAAGACACTATTAAACCACAGGTTGATCTTTATAATATTGAAGGTAAGGACCTGATCATACTGGCAGAAGGTCGTTTGGTAAACCTGGGTTGCGCCACCGGTCATCCATCGTTTGTAATGAGTAATTCTTTTACCAATCAAACATTGGCACAGATCGAGTTATGGCTGAATCACGGCAACTACGAAAATAAAGTGTACGTGTTACCAAAACACCTGGATGAAAAAGTTGCCCGTTTACACCTCGCAAAAATTGGTGTTGAACTGGAAGAACTGACTACCGCTCAGAGTACATACCTGGGAATTCCCAAAGATGGTCCGTTTAAAACAGATATGTATAGGTATTAATGGTTAATTGTTAATGGTTAATGGTTAATTATTAATTATTAATTCTGTCCCGGTTCAAAATTGAACCGGGTTTTTTTTGCCACCATTTGAAACAATTTAAGCTTTCGATTGTATGTTGTTTCCATTAACCATTAACCATTAACCATTAACCATTAACCATTAACCATTAACCATTAACCATTAACCATTAACCATTAACCATTAACCATTAACCATTAACCATTAA
>JBDSBP010000168.1:0-49046 GCA_039921525.1 Chitinophagaceae bacterium
ATAAGCAGTCAATTTTCTCATAAGCAGTTAGTTTTGGTTAACGGCCCCTGTTTCCACAGGGGCCTTTTTTATGATAATATGTATTAACAACTATTGTAAAGGTCTTTCGATTAGTGCTATTTGAATCTTTACCTTAGAATAGGGTGCGGGCACCGGGAAGGCCAACCTTTAGCTTTGAGGATCACCATAAATAATTGTGGAAAATTTTCCCCTGATTCAGACCAATAATTTCACGTTACATATCCCGTATGCTATACCGGCGCTTAACAAGTCTGCTATAATATCACCCTGGTCAAAACTGCGGTTGGGAATAAAGTATTTTTGAATAAATTCTATTGCTATGCCGTTAAAAGCCGCAATCAGGAATACATAAAAAAAGACAAGCTTTAATTTTTGATTGGTAAAAGACTTTTTGCTAAAATAGAAACACCATAGGCCAACAAAAGTCCCAAAAATAATTATGTGAACTATTTTATCAAGGTTGGGAATAGTAAACATACTGCCGGTGTCAGGGATGGTTGATCCCGGCAGACAGAATAAAATTTCTATTAAAATGGTCCAGGCAAGAGGAATGTATATGCTTCCAAAAAGTTTCTTCAAAAAGGTAATTTTATCCCCAAAACTAAAGTATTTAACAATATAGCCCTTTGCTAATTAAGTTTTTACAGGGCCTAGCACATACATCTGGTCCATTGTTGGTGTAGTGCTACCCCCTTCCCGCTCTAAGGTAATAGCGAAGGCCTGTGCATTCGGGATTGGTTTCATCTTTATAGGGGTAACCTTTCTATTTATGTTAAACACCCCTGCATCAACCGGCTTACCATCAACAATAGCCCACAGTTGATATTGTTTACCTGCCACGGGTACGGGCATATTATTGGTAAATAAATACACTTCCCTGTTTTCTCTATTCCAGTAAACAGTTGCCAGGCTATTAGGCGAAGGTCCTTTGGGCACATTTGATCCGGGCATTTTTATGATCGTCATGTTCGGATCATTCAAAACAAGCCCAAAAGTGTCTAAACTTGCCTGCAGCCCCTGGTTTGAGTTAGCTAATTGATTAGAACGTGCCACCTCGCTTTGGTAAAGAGCCAGGTTGTCTTTACTCTGGGTATAAAAGTAAAAGTTTAATGCGGTGCTAGCTACCAAAAGAATAACAGCGGCGGCAACAATATAACGCATTCTTTTTAATACCGAAATCGTTTTACTATCGTCATCCATTCTGCTATTTCCAAAAGGAATTACCCGGGAAGATGATTTGTATGATTCTATTTCAATTTCAGCCAAAATTTTCTTTTCCAGTTCTTTTGATGGATGAATGACATTCATAAAAGCCTGTTGTTCCAGTAATACCTCGAAATTATCACGTGCAGCCTTTACCTCAGCATGTTCCGCACACATGCTTTCAAATTCAGCCCTTTCCGTAGCATCTGCCAGGCCCAATACATAGCTTTCAACTATGCCACTTGATATGTATTCCTTAATATTCACTTTAAATGTTCTCTGAGTTGTATTAACGCAGTACGGATTCTTGTTTTAACGGTTCCTAATGGTATTTCTTCTATTTCAGCAATTTCTTCATGTGTATACCCCTTGAAATAAGCCAAATCGATCAGGGTTCTCGATTCAACTTTTAATTTTTGTACTATTTTTTTCAGTCCAATATTATCAGTATTCATATGGGTCGACTGTCCTGAAATCGATTCTGAACCTTCAGGAAATTCCTGGTTCTTTTTGCTGTTTTGATACGCCTTTGAACGTAGGAAATCAATAGAGGCGTTCCTGGCAATATTCAACATCCAGGTAAACAGCCTTCCTTTTGATTGGTCATAGCTATCTATCTTTCGCCAGATATTGATAAAAACCTCCTGAAGTACATCATTAGCTAATTCCTGATCAGGGATTATTTGCAAGACAATAGTGTACAGGGCTCCTGAATAATTATTATACAGGTAGCTAAAAGACTGGTTGTCCCTGCCTTTCAACATCATTACCAATTCCGGTTCAGTATATGTTGGAGTGGTTCCCAAATATTCAGTGTAATTGTGGCTTAAATATAACGATAAAATATATAGATTTTCAAAACCACTCATCTACTTACGAAAATATTATCCCGAAAGTTTTATATGAGAAAAAATAATACTGTGTTATCCAGCAATATTCTTATAAGCAGCGGCATCCAATAACTTTTCAACTTCGGCAACGTCAGATACGGTCATCTTTATCATCCATCCTTCCCCATAAGGGTCTGTATTAACCACCTCTGGTGAATTTGCCAGTTTAGGATTTACTTCATCAACAGTACCTGCAACAGGAAGGTATAGATCACTGACTGTTTTAACTGCTTCTACGGTACCGAATATTGCTTCTGCGTCCAGCGATTTGCCAACAGATTCAATTTCTACATAAACAATATCCCCTAATTCACTTTGGGCGAACTCTGTAATTCCTATGGTAGCTATATTTCCTTCAAGGCGAATCCATTCATGATCTTTAGTGTAACGTAAATTATCCGGGAAATTCATGACGAAATTTTTAGTGAATGCAAAGATTAGGAAATTATTGATAAGGATAAATAATTATTAAGCCCGGGTTTTCACTTATTTTCTCTTAATGAGGGATGCTTTTAAAATTCTGATTTCTTTTACAGGTTTATCT
Source organism: Chitinophagaceae bacterium (assembly GCA_039921525.1). Classification (GTDB taxonomy): domain Bacteria; phylum Bacteroidota; class Bacteroidia; order Chitinophagales; family Chitinophagaceae; genus JADCRZ01. The sequence goes on from JBDSBP010000168.1 coordinate 2,659, forward strand.
CCACCCTGGCGTCCCGAAGTGGGTTCTGCAGCAATTTTATCTATTACATCCTGGCCGCTGATAACCCGGCCAAATATTGTATAATTCATATCCAGATGCGGCGTGCCTCCAACTGTTTTATAAATTTCCCGTTGTGGTAACGGCAGATTTCTTCCCTGTAACCGGAATGTTTGTACCGAATCAAGACCCTGATCACTAAATATTTTTCCCTGAACAATATAGAATTGAGTTCCGCTGCTGGCTTTGTCGGGATTAGCATCATCCCCTTCCCTGGCTGCTGCAATAGCACCTTTTTGATGAAAGAGAGAAGAAACAAATTCAGCCGGGATAGTATAACCTGCTATTGATTTCGCCGGCTTTTGCGTTTTGGCAGAAGGTTTAGTGGCGGGATTACCCGCCTGTATCATGAAGTTTTGAATTACCCGGTGAAACAAAATGCCATCATAAAAATGTTTGTTCACCAGTTTTAAAAAATTATCCCGGTGAAGCGGTGTGGAATCAGACAAACGGATAACCATTGTTCCATCATCCGTAATCATTTCTACATCTTTTTTAAGATCATTTTTTCGTAAACCGTTTGCAAGTTTTGGATTGCAGGAAATAATAAAGAATAAGAGAATTAAAAAGATAAACTTTTTATACAAGAAGGGAACAATTAATAATTAAAAAGACTCCTGTTGCCCGAAGTAAAGCAAAACATGATCTTTCAAAAAGTTTTCCTGTTCAATCATATTCATGACCGGCATGGCTTTAAGTTGCCTGTAATGCGGCCAGCCGTCAATATCAGCCCCTTCCAATTCGTAATATCCGCTTAGAGAAAGAAGCGAGCAGATGGCTATATGAATAAGGTCCTGTTTCTGTTCTTTACTGAATTTGCTTCGGATATCACTCAATTCCTGGATACCGATAAGGAAAAGAATGGTTTCAAGGTCGGGTTTTTTACCAAACCGGTCAACCAGTTTCGCTTCCAGGTCCCACCATCGGGTTTGGAGATCATCTTGAATGTTCATGTTGCAAAGATAAGTAATGCAGGATATTGTGCCACAAAGGCGCGAAGGCACGAGGAATTGGTTAATAAATAAGCAAAGTACAAGCAACTCGCTACTTTGTATTTTTCGTGTGCCAATGACAAGTGCGAATGCTGACTTCCGAAGTTTGTAAAACTTCGAGAGTCTGGCTTAGAGGTCTCAAATTTAGACTTTCGAAGTCCAGAAGACTTCGGAAGTCAATCCAAAAGATTGTATTTTTTGGTCAGACCCTGTTTAAACCTATAAGGTTTGAACTCGAAGTGCCGGCACTAATAACGCAAACCTTATAGGTTTTTATGCAACAGTTTACCAATCAATTATTTATTTTTGAACAACTTTTACGTCATCCCTTAACTTCTCCACTTTAACAGCCGTTCCATACGCCAGCACTTCGGTAACACCATTCATCACTTCGTTGGCATCGTATCGCATATTTATAATGGCATTCGCTCCTAATTCATCGGCGTGTTGCATCATCTGTTCAAATGCTTCCCGGCGTGTGGTTTCGCATAGCTGCACATAGATGGAGATTTTACCACCAAAAAGCGTTTGAAACCCACCAGCAATATTACCTAATAAACTTCTTGACCTAACGGTGATGCCCCTCACTACTCCCAGGTGTTGTTCAATGCGATAGCCCTCCAGGTGAAAACTGGTTGTGATCATGCTGTTTTGTAACATAGTTTTTTGGATCAAATCTACCATTTCGTTATAACATCTCAAAAGTTTGCCGTAGAATGTATTGTTGTGACTGGGAACTAAAATCTTGCTAGTTTTGCACAAATTTTAGAAAGATGTTACAGGTGCCCTTTATTCGTCAGAATGCAGATTTGGTAAAAGAAAGACTTGCCTTCAGGAATTTTAATAAAATAGAACTCATAGATGAAATCATTAGCCTGGATGATCAGCGTAAGAAATTGCAGTTTGAAAAGGATGAGTTGCTTGGTAAAGTAAACAGTATTTCCAAAGAGATCGGAATACTGATGAAAGCCGGAGACAATCAAGCAGCCTCAACTAAAAAAACAGAGGTAAATATGATTCGTGAAAAATTGAATGATGTTGAGAGTTTACGGGAAATAGAATCTGCCATTCATGCGCTATTGGTTCAGGTGCCCAATCTTCCATCTGATAAAGTTCCTGCAGGAAAAACGCCGGAAGATAATGTAGTACTCAGGGAAGGAGGCCTTATACCCAGTCTTTATAAGAATGCAGTGCCTCATTGGGATCTCGCAAAAAAATATAATTTAATTGATTTTGAATTGGGCAATAAGATTACAGGCAGTGGCTTTCCTGTTTATATAAACAAGGGAGCCAAATTGCAGCGTGCACTTATACAATACTTCCTTGACTATAATATTACTGCGGGTTACATGGAATACGCACCTCCTTTTCTCGTAAACGAAACGTCTGCTTATGGTACGGGCCAGTTACCGGATAAGGAAGGTCAAATGTATCATGCAACAGTAGACAACCTGTATTTAATACCCACAGCAGAAGTGCCAATCACAAACATCTATCGTGATGAAATCTTAAAAGAAACGGAGTTGCCAATTCAGATGACTGCTTATTCTCCGTGCTTCCGGAGGGAAGCAGGAAGTTATGGCAAAGATGTTCGGGGTTTGAACCGGTTACACCAGTTTGAAAAAGTTGAAGTCGTTCAATTAGTTCATCCTGATAAAAGTTATGATATTTTGGAAGAGATGGTTGTGCACGTTGAAAAATTACTGCAATCTCTGGAATTGCCTTATCGCATATTAAGTTTGTGTGGGGGAGATATGGGTTTCACGTCTGCGCTTACCTACGATTTTGAAGTGTTCAGTGTGGCGCAGGATAAATGGCTGGAGGTAAGCTCAGTGTCTAATTTTGAATCCTATCAAACTAACCGCATGAAGATCCGTTTCAAAGATGGTAAAGGGAAATCCCAGCTAGTACATTCCTTAAACGGAAGTTCACTTGCCTTGCCAAGAATTGTCGCATCCCTGTTGGAGAATAATCAAACAGAATCCGGAATCAGGTTGCCTGCCGTGCTTCACCGTTATTTTGGTGCTGCAATGATCCAATGAAAACTTTCTGGAAGAAGAATTATTTAAGCTGGAATTTTCATTTAAGTGGAATTAAACTTATTGTCTGTAGCTCCGTCTCACGAAGGGCCTTTGTCTTTCATCGATCAGCTATTACCGAAAACATCTATAAGATGATTTCCCCTCTGAGAACTACAAGGTTGAGTGTTATTGATGAAAGCTAAAAGCTGTTTTTAATCCGTGCTTATCTTCATAAAAAAAGCCTTCTCATGTTGAGAGGGCTTTTCTATTGATAAGGTGGTTATTTAATTATTCCTGCCAGCCTTTTTTTGCGGTACCTTCTTTGATGGCAGCCAACGCTTTTGCTTCACTCAGCATAGTAGTAAGCTTATTGCCTTTACCATCGTTCCCCTGCGCCATATAACCGCCACGGGATGTTTTAGTGATCACTGCATCTTTCATTGGAACATTTTTTTCCTTTGTTTTAACGTTGTATGCGGTGATCATTGTGTCAGTAGACATAATTGTTTAATTTAATGATTAGTAATTTATTCGTGGCCAATGGTTACTCTGATAACGAAATATCAATAAAAATAAACATTTTATCAGTTAGCAGCCTAAAAAATGCCAAATTTAGCAAAAACTATAGAAGATATAAGGGTTATCAGGTACTAAAACCGGCCTGAATCAATTTTCAGGTGGATATATTCAGCTTTCAACCCTCAGATATCCAGCCTGGCATATTTAGCATGACTTTCAATAAATTCACGTCGCGGCGCTACTTCATCGCCCATAAGCATGCTAAAAACAAGGTCTGCGGCAGCGGCACTTTCAATGGTAACCTGCTTTAATGTGCGGGTAGCCGGGTTCATCGTAGTGTCCCACAATTGCTGGGCATTCATTTCTCCCAAACCTTTGTAACGCTGAATGGTTACACTGTCCTCTTTACCGCCTGCAAATTTTTCTATCCATGATTTACGCTGTTCTTCGGTCCAGGCATAAGATTGCTCTTTTCCTTTTTTAACCAGGTAAAGCGGAGGTTGCGCGATAAACACATAACCCTGCTGAACCAATTCTTTCATATAACGGTAAATAAATGTAAGGATAAGAGTGGCGATATGACTACCATCCACATCAGCATCGGTCATGATGATCAGTTTATGGTAACGCAGTTTTAAAATATTCAGTGCCTTAGGGTCATCCGGTGTGCCAACTGTTACTCCCAACGCAGTATACATATTGCGGATTTCCTCGTTCTCATAAATCTTATGCTCCAATGCTTTCTCAACATTAAGGATTTTTCCTCTCAACGGTAATATTGCCTGGAAGCTTCGGTCTCTTCCCTGTTTTGCCGTACCACCGGCGGAGTCTCCTTCCACGAGGTATAGTTCGCAACGATCAGGGTCGCGCTCGGAGCAGTCTGCCAGTTTACCAGGTAAACCACCCCCGCTTAGCACTGTTTTGCGTTGAACCAGTTCTCTCGCTTTCTTTGCAGCAACGCGGGCCTGAGCAGCTAAAATAACCTTTGAAATAATATTTTTGGATTCCCGCGGATTTTCTTCCAGGTAAGCTTCAAGGGCACGGGCTACGGTTGTTTCAACTACACCACTTACTTCATTGTTACCTAATTTTGTTTTAGTTTGTCCCTCAAACTGTGGTTCGGGAACTTTAACGGAAATGATGGCGCTTAAACCTTCTCGGAAATCATCGCCCTCAATTTCTACTTTCGCTTTTTCAAATAATCCCTGTTTATCTCCGTAACTTTTAAATACGCGGGTAAGAGCTCTTCTAAAGCCTGTAACGTGCGTGCCGCCTTCAATGGTATTAATGTTATTTACGTAGGAAAAAATGTGTTCCTTGAAGTCGTCGTTATAGGTTAGGGCCACTTCAACCGCTACATTGCTGGCAGTATCATGTCCTTCTACGAATAACGTGTTAGGTATAAGCGCATTCCGCTTACCGTTCTTGTCGAGCATTTCTACAAACTCAACAATGCCACCTTCGCTATAAAATAATTTGGAATAGATATTTCCGTCTTCATCTTTTTCCCGCTCGTCAATTAATGTGATATTAATACGACGATTCAGGTACGACAGTTCCCTGATTCTTCCTTCCAGGATTTCACGGTTGTATTCACTAACGATAAATATGGAGTAATCAGGCCAGAAGTGAACATAAGTGCCTGTTTTATCGCTAATACCAATCTCTCGTACAGGGTATTGTGGAACTCCAATATGGTATTCCTGCTCAAACATTTTACCCTCACGTTGAACAGTTACCTGCAACTTGGAACTTAACGCGTTTACACAACTTACACCTACCCCGTGTAAACCACCGGAGACCTTGTAGGTGTTCTTATCGAATTTGCCTCCCGCATGTAGTACGGTCATTACCACTTCCAATGCGGATCGTTGTTCTTTTTGATTTATTCCCGTAGGAATACCCCGTCCATCATCCTGGACGCTGATAGAATTATCAATATGAATGGTAACGGTAATATTTTTGCAATAACCTGCCAGCGCTTCGTCAATCGAGTTATCTATCACCTCGTACACCAGGTGGTGTAATCCTTTAACGCCCACGTCGCCAATGTACATGGCAGGACGTTTACGAACTGCTTCCAGCCCCTCCAAAACCTGGATACTATCTGCACCATAGTCACTCAACTCAGGCGTTAAAACTTCTTCGGTTGTTGTATTCATTTTTACTTATAAATCTTTGGTTCTTAATTAATTCAATAATCGGGCGAAGTTACTAAAATTAAGGCCTTTAGCCAATTCAAATATGAGAACATATTTGTTTTATAATTTCCAATTTTCGCCATTGAATCGGGCACATTATAAAAAAATTACCTGTGTTTGCATGATTACTTTATAATCAGCACAATGCCTGATTGGGAATTCCCATCGTGGGAAAGTTGCCCGTAAATGGAAACGATTAAATTCATTACAAAATGATGACATAGATGTATGGAACAGTTTTGTTAAATTTGCGGTTCATGCACCAACCTTTAGATATTTTATCCCTGGCTTACAAGCAACCGGTCATGCATAATGAATTATCATTAATGCAGGAAAGAGAGCAGCAGATTCCAGGATCAGTGCAATATATCATAAAACGTTACCAAAGGCATCCTCAACGTAACCTGGATGAGGCAGGTATGATGGTGTATCATTATAAAAAAAATGAGCCTAAAGAAAATTACCTGGAACTCCGGTTTTGTATTGCAGGTAACGTTTATTGTAAGGAAAACGGCACAGGTTGTGATCAATGTAAGGGCACATCATCTCGTAATTGCACAGGTCGAATAGATAGTGTTGATGTATTAAGTTTTCAATTTTCAACCGTTCACTTATCTCAATTTGTAAAACCACTGAAGTTAAGTGATACGTTAACCAATGATATCTTACACTTTCATCATAAATCTTCTTTCACCAAAATTCTTCCTCTATGCGGAAGGACACGATTGGTGTTGGAAAGTTTATTGAATCATACCTACAAGGATAGTTTAGAAAATATTTACATAAACGCTCAAACCCAGATGCTGTTACTATACAGCCTTGAGTGTATGGTTGGCGAAAAAGAAATAGAAAGCTTTTCGTGCAGGTTTCTTTCCAATGAAGCGGACAGGGAAAAAATATCAAAGGCCCGCGAAATATTGCTGCAGCAGATCGGTGAACCCATAACCATCAAAGAACTCAGCCGTAAGGTAGCTATTAATGAATGTTACCTGAAGAAGGGTTTCAAAGAGATGTTTGGCACCACTATATTTGACTTCTACCAAAGCCAGCGAATGGAACACGCAAGGTATTTGCTGTACGAAAAGGGGCTTAGTGTTACAGATGTTTCCATGATGTTGGGGTATTCTTCCATTTCTCACTTTTCAACAGCCTTCAAAAAACATACGGGCTTAAAACCTTGTGAGTTATTATTTCACTAGTGTTATGTCAACTCTAAAATGACGCTTTGGCTATCAGCCTTCAGCTATCAGCTATCAGCTATCAGTTATCGGCTATCAGCTACCGGCTATCAGCAGAAATCACATCATGCAGTTTCCTGCTGATAGCTGAAAGCCGATAGCCAATAAATTCGTACCCTTATTATTTAAAAAAGTCTTCCGTTGCCTGGATTGTTTTATCGAGGTCTTTATAGCTTAATGCATTGCTGAGAAACCAGCTTTCATAAGCAGAAGGGGGAAGGTAAATTCCCTGGTCTAACATGTGATGAAAATATTTATTGAATAAGGGGATATCGGCAGTTGAGGCAGTTGTGAAATCAATAATATCGTGATCACTGAAATGAACGCTTATCATACTACCCAGGCGGTTTATGCGAAATGGGATTTGTTGCTTCTGTAATACATCTCTCAGTCCCTTTTCAAGATAAAGGCCTTTTTCTTCGAGTTCATTATAAAAACCTGGATTTTCCTTTAATGTTTTAAGTAAGGTAAATCCAGCTGTCATCGCAATGGGATTGCCGCTAAGCGTTCCTGCCTGGTAAACCTTACCCAGCGGTGCTATCCATTGCATTATTTCTTTTCTGCCAGCAAAGGCACCAACGGGCATTCCGCCACCGATTACCTTTCCGTAGGTAATTAAATCTGCGTTTATACCTAAACGTTCCTGTGCGCCACCGGCAGCCAGTCGAAAGCCTGTCATCACTTCATCCAGAATGAAAACTATTCCTTCCCTGTCGCAAATTTTTCTAAGTCCTTCCAGGTATCCAGGTAAGGGAAGAATACATCCCATATTGCCGGCAACAGGTTCGATAATAATTGCTGCTATTTCATCTTTGTTCTGTGTAACCAATGTTTCTACTTCTTCAAGGTTATTGTAAGGAGCAGTTAAGGTATCTGAAGACACCCCTGCTGTTACACCAGGCACCACCTGGATGTTAAGAGTAGCCATTCCACTTCCCCCTTTAACGAGAAACGCATCTGCGTGTCCGTGATAACATCCTTCAAATTTGATAAATTTATTACGGCCGGTATAACCTCTTGCTAAACGCAGCGCACTCATACAAGCTTCTGTTCCACTATTTACCATACGGATAAGATCTACATTAGGCACCATGCTTTTTATAAGTTCGGCCATTTCAATTTCCAATTCGGTGGGGGCACCAAAAGAAGTTGACTCCATGGCTTTTTGAGTAATGGCTGCAGTAATTGGTTCGTAAGCGTGGCCCATTATCATAGGCCCCCAGGAATTAATGTAATCAATGTATTGTTTGTCATCTGCATCATATAGATAGGCACCCTTTGCGCTTTTTATAAATACGGGTGTTCCTCCTACGCTTTTAAAAGCTCGCACTGGCGAGTTTACTCCCCCGGGAATAGATAATTGAGCGCGTTCGAAAAGTTCTTTACTACGTAGATACATTTGCTTTATTTAAAGGAAATGAAAATAAAATGTAATAACATTGATTGCAGAATAATGGGAAATTGATGGTATTTAACTCATACCTCGCACCTCATAGCTCATGCCTCTTGCAATAGCTTCACCGCGTCCTTTGCAAAATATGTAGCGATCATATCAGCACCGGCTCTTTTGATGGCTGTTAGCGTTTCCAATATTGCCTTATCTTCATTTAACCAACCCATTTTTGCAGCAGCCTTGATCATGGCATACTCACCGCTAATATTGTATGCACTAACGGGAACGGTTACCTGGTTTTTGACGTCGCGGATAATATCCAGGTATGCCAATGCGGGTTTTATCATTACAATATCAGCGCCTTCTTCAATATCTAGCAAGGTTTCTTTGATAGCTTCTGTGCGGTTGGCATAATCCATCTGGTAAGTTTTCTTATCACCAAACCCCGGGGCACTATCTAATGCATCCCTGAACGGTCCATAAAAGCAGGAAGCGTATTTGGCACTGTAACTCATTATTCCTGTTTTTATGAAACCTGATTCTTCCAGGGCTTTCCGGATAGCGCCAATGCGACCGTCCATCATATCACTGGGTGCTACAAAATCGGCACCTGCCTTTGCATGGCTCACGCTCATGCGGGCAAGTACTTCAACGGTAGCATCGTTAACAATTTCATTTCCTTCCACTATACCATCATGTCCATAAGAAGAAAATGGATCAAGAGCCACATCGGTCATCACCAGCATGTCGGGACAAGCATTTTTAATAGCCTGGATACTGCGTTGCATGAGTCCGTCGGGATTGAGTGCTTCCGTTCCTTTATTATCTTTCAATTCATCGTTGCATTTTACAAAGAGCAATACTGATTTCAATCCCAGCGCCCAAAGCTCTTTTACTTCTTTCACGGTATTATCAACACTTCGGCGATAATAGTTGGGCATAGATGATATTTCTTCCTGGATGTTTTCGCCTTCGAGGATAAAAAAAGGAACTATGAAATCATTGGCGGTAAGTGTAGTTTCGGCTACCAATGCACGTATGGCGGGTGACTGTCGTAAGATACGGTTCCTTTTATGTAATATCATGTTGGTAATAATTTATGTTATGATTCGCCAACCCAGTTCCTGGGCCTTAGATACTCTATTAGTTCAGCTTCCCTGCTGCCGGCAACTGGTTGATAATTATAGTCCCACCTGGCCCGGGGAGGAAGACTCATAAGGATGCTTTCCGTTCTTCCATTTGTTTTTAATCCAAACAAAGTGCCTCTATCGTGAATAAGGTTAAATTCAACATAGCGGCCGCGGCGTATTTCCTGCCAGCGTTTTTCTGATTCATCAAAAGGCAGGTCTTTTCTTTTGGTTATTATTGGCGTATAAGCGTCCAGGAAAGCATTGCCATTGGCTTGTTGTAAGGCAAACAATTGTTGTGCTTCTTCATCAGTCTTAGGCCGGAGATAATCATAAAATATCCCTCCTATCCCTCTCGCTTCGTTGTTGCGATGTTTATTTACAAAGTATTCATCGCACTGCTGTTTATATTTACTATATAAATCTTTACCAAAATTATCCAGTGTATTTTTTAGAACAGCATGAAAATGCTGCCCGTCTTCTTCAAAAATATAATAAGGTGTAAGATCTGTTCCACCGCCAAACCAACTGTCAATCCTGATTCCCGTTACATCATACATTTCAAAATAGCGCCAGTTAGCATGAATGGTGGGAACAAATGGATTTATGGGATGAATGACCAATGATAACCCGCAGGCAAAAAAATTAGATTCACTTATTGAAAAAGCCTGTTGCATGGTTTCCGGTAATTTGCCGAACACCATCGAAGTATTTACACCGCCCTTTTCAAAAACATTGCCGTCTGAAATTATCCTGGAAACACCTCCGCCACCTTCTGGCCTTTCCCATTTGTCTTCTACAAAAACGGCCTTCCCGTCAATTTCCTCAAGCGCTGTGCAAATACTGTTTTGCAAAGAAATGATATAGTTCGAAAATGATTCTTTAATGTTCATAATTCCATTTTCACCACACAAAGTAAGGAATACTTCCCTCAACATGTATCAATTCGTAACAAGGGAATATTCTTTCACAGCATCTACAAAAGCCCTTGCATGGTCAACAGGAACATTAGGCAGGATACCATGACCGAGATTGGCAATATAGCGATGTGTACCAAAAGAATCGATCATTTCTTTAACTGCCTTTTTTATAGAACTCACAGGCCCAAGCAGTCGTGCCGGATCAAAATTACCTTGTAGAGTAACATTTTTACCGGCAAAAGAGCGGGCCAGTTTTGGTTGTATGCACCAGTCTACACCCAGGCCATTGGCACCGGTTGCACTCATTTCCTCCAGGGCGAACCAGGCGCCTTTGGCAAAAATGATTGTCAGGCAATCATCCTTTAGAGCTGTAATAATTTGCCTGATATACTGCAATGAAAATTCTTCGAAGTCTTTTGGACTTAATAAACCTCCCCAGGAATCAAATATTTGCACCACATCGGCGCCAGCTTTTGCCTGTCCTTTCAAATAGGCAATGGTGGTATCTGTAAGCATTTGTAACAAGCGATGCGCAGTTTCAGGTTGTGTAAAACAAAATGCTTTTGCTTCATCGAATGTTTTAGAACCCTTCCCCTGTACCATATAACAGAGTAGTGTCCAGGGAGCTCCTGCAAAACCGATCAAGGGTACGCGACCAGCCAACGTTTGTTTGGTAAGCGCTAAAGCATCAAATACATAACCCAGCGTTTCATTAACGTCGGGTACTCGTAATTTATCCAGGTCATTATATAGCTTTATGGGCTCTGGTAAAAGCGGGCCTTTTCCTTCAATCATTTGCACTTCCATGCCCATGGCCTGTGGAACTACCAGGATATCCGAAAAAATGATAGCAGCGTCTACCCCTACCTGTTCTACTGGTTGAATCGTAATTTCAGTTGCCAGTCCAGGGTTCTGGCAGCGTTCAAAAAAAGAATATTTTTCTTTTAGCTTCTGGTAATCTGGCAGGTAGCGTCCGGCCTGCCGCATCATCCATACCGGCGGGCGCTCCACGATTTCTCCGCGGAGCGCTTTTAATAAAAGATCATTTTTTAATGTACTCATTCGTATGGTTTGATTTGCCAAAATAATTAATAACTTTTTCTGCCAGGTTTTTCTTGCCAGGCAGATCACTTTGAATAATTTTATTAGTACAGTATAGTTTAATGCAATCTGAAGTAGTACTCCCTATTGAAAACAGGATTGTATCTTCCGAGACACTATTCACCGAAAAAAAACTTTCTACTGCACTGGGACTAAAAAAAAGAATTCCGCTATATTCTTTCTCCATTTTTTCAGGAGTAGCTATCGTTTTATAAACGATCATTTCTTCTACAGCTATATTTTGATTAGCTAGCTTTCCAGGTAACTCATCTCTTCTTTGATCTCCACAAAAGAAAATAACCTCCTGCACATCATTCCTTATTATTGCATCCGCTAAAGAAGAGGCATTATCAGCTTCCCCGGAAATATGACTGAGTGGAAAGCGGTTCAGAATAATTTCTTTGGTTGCTGTGCCCAAACAGTAAATGTTCCATTGCGGTAAATTGCCCCCTGCGTAATCAGCCACTGCGTCAGCAGCGTTCATACTGGTAAAAACAACTGTTGATGAATGATGAATAGCATCGGCTATTTGTTTTTCTAAAATGTCGTTGCGAATCTGTTCCGTTCTTATAAACGAAACTGAATCTATAATAATATTATTATCACCTGCACGGGTGATCAAGGATTCATCCAGCGGCCGGGTACTTAATATATGTAAGGTATCATCAGGCATATTGTATGTTATCTGCAATTTGTTGACCGCCATTAATTAATAATTCTTTTGCCGCCTGGACTCCTGTTTCCTCCGCTTGTTCCATTGCAATCACCTTTTCTATTTCTGCTTTATTTTTTCCGTCGGGTGAAAGAATATTGCCCTTAAAGAAAACTTTTTCGTCACGTATTTCTGCCAAAGCACTGATAGGAGTAGAACAGCCACCTAATAATGTTCTTAGAAAATCCCGTTCTATTTTTGTGCAGAAGGCCGTTTCGGCATCATTAAAATGATTGCAACTCTCACCAGCATCCTTATCATCCATACGGCAAACAACCATAATGGCCCCCTGTGCAGGAGCAGGTAACATCCAGTCTATTACCATACTGTTATCGGGGCGCAGGTTAATGCGTTCAATTCCTGCCTGTGCAAAGATGGCTGCATCCCAGCTTTCTGTGGCCAGTTTTTTCAAGCGGGTATTAACATTACCTCGTAAATTATGCAGCTGATGATTTGGATATTTGTGAAGCCATTGCGCCTTACGCCGAATACTGCTGGTGGCTATATTGGCAATGTAATCGTGCCGGTTCAAAAAATCACCGGTTGATTTAAAAACCAACAGGTCGCTGACCGGACCTCTTTTGAGAACAGCAGCCTGCATGATACCCATTGGCAATTGAGTGGGCACATCTTTCATTGAATGGACTGCCAGGTCAATTTTTTTTTCTAATAATGCAATATCAAGGCTCCTGGTAAAAATCCCACGTACACCCATTTCATAAAGAGGAGTCTTCAAATCAATATCACCTTGACTTTTAATATACACAAGTTCTGCTCTCCGACCATATTGCTCTAACAGGTGTAATACCTGGGTAGCCTGCCATACAGCCAGCTGGCTCTCCCTGGTGCCAATCTTTATCACAGTTTCCATTGTTTAGCTTAATTTGAACCCGTTGCCATGAATTCGTTTATGGCTTCTATATAATGGCATCCGCGCTGGTTTTGTTCGCGCATTTTAATAGCCATCCCGTTTATAACCCGTTGTATCTTTTCGGTATAAACCGGGGCGACAGAAGTAGTGGTAATTGGGAAGAATAACCCGCAGGAAGTAATTTCCTGTAGTTTTGTTTTAACGGCTTTTAATACGGGCACATGTTTGCGCATGTCGTTCCAGGCAAGAAATTCTTCGATATAGGTGTTAATAATTACTTTCGCCATCGGTACCGCAGCTTCTCTTTTCTTTATAGTATCATCTTTTATTTTGGATAATTCATCCACATTAACCAATGTAATGTTGGCGAGTTGTTTAGCCTCTTCTTCTACATTATATGGTACTGAAAGATCGATAATCAGTTTCTTACCGCTATTTTGAAGATCAGATTTTAGTATTGTTGGATGATTAGCGTTTGTAGCCACGATGATGATGTCGGCTTCCTTAACACATTCCGAGGAATCCTCATGACTGGCATAATGCAGTCCAAGCTCCTTCGCCAACGATTCCGCCTTTCCAGGGGTGCGGTTAATGAGCGTAATATTGGTCGTTTGAAGGTAATCTACCAGGTTTTTGCAGGTATTACTCCCGATCTTACCTATTCCTAACAATAAAATTTTCTTATCAAATAAATTTTTTACTGTCCGTTTGATATATTGAATAGCGGCAAACGATACAGAAACAGTCCCGCCGCTTAAGTCTGTTTGATTCCTGATCATTTTTGATGACTGCAGTACGGTATTCACCAGCCTGTCTGAATATGTATCAATAAAGTTGTGTTCGCGTGCAAATTTTACTGACTGTTTTATCTGGCCTACTATTTCATAATCTCCAAGTATTTGAGAGTCAAGTCCTGCTGCTACGTTAAAAAAATGCTGAACAGCATGAATTCCTTTTTTTGTGTAAGCCAGTTCTTTAAAAGTATCTGTCTCGCCCTCAGTTTGTGAGCAGAGTAAATGTATGAGATGGGAAGGGTCTTCGGCAAACCCGTATATTTCAGTGCGGTTACAAGTTGAAAGTATAAACACTTCATTTATTCCGAATAAAGGAGCAATAGCGAGTAAACTGGCATATTGTTCTTTATTAACCGCATATTGCCCCCGGATGGCAGCATCGGTTTTTTTATAATTGATCCCTGCTAAATAAAAATTCGATATATCCTTGTTATTGGTTCCGTGCATAATATGGCTGGTCTCATGGCTGGATGCAAAAGTAGCGGGCAAGTGGCCAAAACAAAAAAAGTTTCCGTCATTTGAGTGTCATTTTATGAATGAAATGTATTGAAAACGGAATGAAGTGTAACAAGAAAAATTTTAATTTGATTTTTTACAAGAATTCTGCGATTATTTTTGCAGACTTTAATCTGAATTATGGAAAATATTTCAAAGCGAGGCATTATTCTAATGAACCTGGGTTCTCCCGATTCAACGGAATTAAAGGATGTAAAGAAGTACCTGATGGAATTCCTGATGGATGAGAAGGTGATAGATTACCCTTATTTTATAAGGAAAATACTTGTCGGTGGTATCATCGTGCCCTTTCGTACGGCCAAATCCGCTGCAGCGTATAAAACTGTTTGGACGAAAGATGGCTCTCCATTAATCGTTATCACCAAACAATTGCAGGCACTACTGCAACAAGAGGTAGATGAACCGGTGGAAATTGCCATGCGTTACGGTAATCCATCGGTTGAAAAGGCGTACGAATCACTTTTGAAGAAAGTGCCTGGCCTGGAGGAGGTGATCGCCATACCAATGTATCCACATTACGCAATGTCTAGTTATGAAACTGCCGTGGAATCGGCAAAAGAAGTGTACAATAAAAAAGGATACTCCTTTAAACTGAGTTTTATAAAGCCATACTACAATAACGCTGATTATTTAAATGCCTTAAAAGAAGTTATCCGTCCTTACCTGCAACAGGACTACGATCATTTATTATTCAGCTTCCATGGAATTCCCCGTCGGCATATTCTGAAAGCAGACGTTACCGGTTCGCATTGCCTGAATGTTGAAAACTGCTGCGACGTGTTTTCCCCTGCCCATACACATTGTTACCGCCATCAATGTCTTACTACCACTAAACTTGTTACCGAAGCTTTGAGAATTCCGGCCGATAAGTTCAGCTTTTCCTTTCAATCAAGATTAGGCAGGGAAGAATGGCTACGGCCGTATACAGATTTCAGATTGAGGGAAATGCCGGCGGAAGGAGTGAAAAAATTACTTATCGTTTGTCCCGCTTTCGTTAGCGATTGCCTGGAAACATTGCAGGAAATTGAAATGGAAGGCAGACATACTTTTATGGAAGCTGGTGGAGAATCTTTTACACTGATCCCTTGTTTAAACGCAAACCCGTTATGGGTAAATGCATTAAAAAAATGGATCGATGTATTTGAATTGCAGGAACCGGAAATGACGCTTAAGTAATAGAAGGTATGTATAATTATATAAAAGCGCTGCATATAATTTTCGTAGTAACCTGGTTCAGCGGGTTGTTTTATGTGGTAAGACTGTTTATATATAATACAGAAGCTGGAGAAAAGAGCCTGGTTGAAAAAACCATTCTTCGCCGGCAGTTCAATATTATGATCCGCCGTTTATGGTATGGAATCACCTGGCCTTCTGCTATCTTAACGCTTATTTTCGGAGGATGGATGTTGTATTTATACGGTAGTGTTCCTCCCTGGCTTCGCATCAAACTAGGTTTTGTGCTGGCTTTATTAATCTATCATTTAACGCTGCAGCGTATTTTTAAGCTGCAGATGAAAGATATCTTTCAATATTCCTCCCAGCAACTACGCATATGGAACGAAATGGCAACGGTTTTTTTAATTGCGATTGTGTTATTGGCTGTGGTAAAACAGGGAATCAGCGTTATATGGGGAATGATAGGGCTAATTCTTTTTGTTATTATATTGATAGCTACCATTAGAATTTACAAAATTCTTCGTAAAAAATAAAAGGTCTGTATAAGTTAATGGAAAACTATTAAAAACATTAAATAAATGATTGTCACGAAAATGTAAAATTTTGCTTACAGCTCGATCATGACAATTACATGATAATTCTCTTATAATAGTAGAAGAACTTTAATAATCGATTATCATCATGTGTAAGCGCCGTTTGACCGTAATTTTACTGTTCATTTTATCAACCCTTCTCACTAAAGCACAGGTAGCCGATACCAGTTTATTAAAGGAATTGGATAATGTTGTTATTACCGCCACACGAAATGAAGGCAAACTCGGCAACATTGCTATCCCCACCCAGTTGATCACAACACAAATGATTAAGGCAACCGGATCTTTAAGGCTGCAGGATATTTTACAGGAGCAAACCGGTTTAACGATCGTCAATAGTCCCCTGGGAATTTCTCTGGCAGGATTTCCTAACATATTTGGTGCCGGTATCCAGATGCAGGGCCTTGATCCTGCCTATACCCTTATCCTGATGGATGGCGAACCACTCGTAGGGCGCAATGCGGGAATATTGAAACTCGGTCGCGTTGCGGTTGGTAATATTAAGCAAATAGAAATTGTAAAAGGTCCATCCTCCAGTTTATATGGCGCAGATGCCATGGCCGGGGTTATAAATATTATTACTGAAAAACCAGTGAAAGAAAATGCAGCCGTTCAGTTACAATATGCATCCAACAATACCCTGAGTTTGGCGATGAATTATTCCAACAGGATCAACAAAACAGGAATTCAACTTTTTGCCAACCGCTATTCTACATCAGGCTACGATCTTGATAAAATAATGTATGGTAAAACAGTGGATCCTTTTACCGATAATTCCTATGCTTTGAAAATAACGCAGTATATATCCTCCAGTGCACAGTTTATAGTCTCTGCCCGTTATTTTGGAGAGCGGCAAACGAATAATTACCTGGTAACGGACCAGGGAGTACAACAAATTATAAACGGAACCACCAGGGAAAAAGATTGGGGTCTGAATCTGCAGTTCATTCAACAGTTAAAAAAATCGTTCAAATTTACCTCCCGTCTATATTTTAACCAGTATACCAATAATTCAGATGAGCACCTGCAAAAAAATAATGCTCCTTTTGATGCTTTGCGGTTTTTGCAGCAGGTAATTAAGCCGGAAATTCAAATAGAGAAAACTGGCAATAATTCAAAGTTTATATCAGGAATAGGATTTATGGCAGAGGCTATTGATGCCAGCCGGTACGATAGGAAACATAATTTCAGGACACTTTATGTCTTTTCCCAGGAAGAATGGACGATTGCAAAAGGGTATAATCTTATTGCCGGTGCACGTGTGGATAAAAGAAATGATTTTGACTGGAGAGTTAGCCCTAAGCTGGCATTAAGTGGAAAGATAAGCGATAAATTTTTTCTAAGCGCTTCGGTTGGTCTTGGTTATCGAACGCCTGATGCCCGGCAATCTTACGCGTTATTTACCAACTCATCGGTAGGTTACAGTTTACTCGGTGCAGAAGTTTTAAAAACTGCGCTTGATAAACTTAAACAGGAGGGCCAGATAGAACCTTCGGTTAATACTTCTTTATATGAAAACAACGCGGCATTAAAGGCAGAAACCTCAGTTGGGATGAACCTGGGATTGCGTTTTACTCCCCATCCAAACTTACTTGTGAATGCGAATATCTTCAGAAATGATATGAAAAACCTGATTGACCGATATACACTTCCCTTTAATAAAAATAACGGGCAGTCTATTTATAGTTATCACAATGTAAACAGGGTGTATACGCAGGGATTCTCCGCAGACGCTACCTGGAATTTGAACAAGCATTTTATAGTTTCCGGTGGATACCAATTTCTTATAGCAAAAGATAAGGATGTTATTAACGGAATAAAACAAAACAGGTATTATAAAAGAGACCCTGTAACTTTTAAAACAGATACTGTCAGGCTGAAAGATTATGGCGGCCTGTTATATCGTTCCCGAAACTCCGCGAATATAAAAGTAATGTATAAACATGCCGCAACCGGGTTATCAGGATGGTTTCGCGTGAATTATACAGGCAGGTTTGGTTATATAGAAAAGAATGGCAGTGGCATTCTTGATGATAAAAATGAATATGAATCCGGGTTCTTGTTATGCAATCTTACACTAAGCAAACACTTCACAAAAAATCTTGATCTGCAGACCGGCATTGATAACTTATTTAATTATAAACAGCCTTTCCTAATGCCTAACCTTGCCGGTAGAATATTTTTTGTAAACCTGAATATGAATTTTGATAAAATTTTAAATGTAAAACAGCGAAAAGCATGAAGAAAAAAAGTTTGTTATTATTCGGATCGGCAGCGGTGATTTTTTTGACGGCGTGTAAAAAAGATGAGTCATCACCGTTGATTCCGGCAACGGAAAGCAGTATTTCAATTAAGGTAAACTTTTCACCCATCACTCCCTACACCTTATTTAGTTTTAAAAACAACGCTATCGTTGCCAATACGGATTCAATAAGCAATAAGTGGGACTTTGCCTTACGGTTAACTAATTTTTTAGTAAATAGTAATGCAAGCGGTCCGGGAACTGCCGGTGTAATTGTTCAGGATGGAATTTTTGATAATGTAACCACAGCACCGGCCACCGGGTACGCTTACGATACAACTTCAAACAAGCTTGCCATTAAAGATGGTACATGGTATGACTATAATAATACTACGCGTACTTTTGTACCCAAGGCGGGAAAGGTTTTTATCTTTCGCACAGCAGATAATAAATATTCAAAAATGGAAATTTTGGAAGCAACTTATGATCCTTTTACAGGAATGTTTCCCGAGAAGATAAATTATAAGATCCGGTTTGTTTACCAGTCAGATGGCTCTGTGAACCTGCAGAAATAAAGGGCGTATCTGTAGAAAAGTAAAGGGGGTAAGAATACCCCCTTCTTTAACCCCTAAACCCTAAACCGTAGAAAAAGGTTTCTCATATATAATTTACATCATCCGAATAATACAATTAACAAACACTGCCTATAAATTTTATATTCATAAAGTATGCCAAAGAATATCTTGTAGAACCATATATTTCTTTATGACTCCTTAAATCAAACGGTCCACTTTTATATTTATTATCTGTGATAAATAAGCCTTGTCGTTTTACAGCAGTACCTTTGCAGACATTTTTATTTTAGGAGATGTACACCCTTTTAAGTCAGGAATATTACTATGGCAGCTAAATACAGAGAATTTTCACAATTGAATATGCCTTCCATAGAGCAGGACATCCTTGCAAAATGGAAATCACTCCACACTTTTGAAAAAAGTGTGGAAATAAGGGACGGTGAAGAGCCGTTTATATTTTATGAGGGCCCTCCCAGCGCAAACGGATTACCCGGTATTCATCATGTAATTGGAAGAACTCTCAAAGACCTGGTTTGCCGATACAAAACAATGCAGGGCTTCCAGGTGAAAAGAAAGGGTGGATGGGATACGCATGGCCTGCCGGTTGAGCTTGGCGTTGAAAAACTGTTGGGGATAACTAAAGAAGATATCGGCAAAAAAATATCCATTGAGGAATACAATCAAAAATGCCGGGAAGAAGTTTTAAAGTATAAAGATAAATGGGATGAACTTACCCTAAAAATGGGCTATTGGGTTGATCTTGATCATCCTTATATAACTTTTGAAAACAAATATGTTGAATCCCTTTGGTGGAGCCTGAAAACGTTATACCAGAAAAAGTTACTATATAAAAGTGTAAGTATTCAACCTTATTCCCCCGCAGCGGGTACCGGTCTTAGCTCGCATGAATTAAACCAGCCTGGTACTTATAAGGATGTAAAGGACACCTCTGTAGTAGCCATGTTCAAAATGTTGAACAATGAAAAATCTTCCTTTTTATTTGAAAAGCTGTCCGATGCAACCGACGAAATTTTTCTTATGGCTTGGACAACAACCCCTTGGACACTACCTTCCAATCTGGGATTGACGGTCGGACCTAATATAGAGTATGTCCTGGTGAAAACTTTTAATCCATATACTCATCTGGCGGTCAATGTTATTCTTGCCAGGGCGTTATTGCACAGATATTTCAAACCTGAAGCTGAAAATGGTGATTTTGACAATTATAAGGAAGGGGATAAAATGCTGCCCTGGCAAGTTCTGTTTTCATGTAAGGGCATTGACCTGAATGGCATTGTATATGAGCAACTGTTGTCGTATGAAGCAAATAGCCGTGAAAAGGCAGGAGGCGATCCGTTCAGGGTTATCACCGGGGATTTTGTGACCACGGAAGACGGTACCGGTATTGTTCATACGGCCCCGGCGTTCGGTGCTGATGATTATAAAATTGGGCAAAAGTATGGGTTGGGCATACTAGTAATGGTAGACCGGGAAGGGAAATTCGTTGACGGACTGGGTGAGTTTAGCCATCGGTTTGTAAAGAATTACAAAGATGATCCTGACTACACAGATGTGAATGTTGATATCAGCGTAAAATTGAAAAAGGAGAACAGGGCTTTCAAAGTGGAGAAATATGAGCACAGTTATCCGCACTGCTGGCGCACAGACAAGCCGGTTATCTATTACCCGTTAGACGCCTGGTTCATCAAAACCACGGCTGTTAAGGATAGAATGGTTGAATTAAATAAGACCATCAACTGGAAACCGGCTGCTACCGGCACGGGCAGATTTGGAAACTGGCTGGAGAATGTGGTAGACTGGAATTTAAGCCGGAGTCGTTTCTGGGGAACACCTTTGCCAGTTTGGAGAACGGATGATGGCGAAGAAGAAGTTTGTATAGGTTCTATTGAAGAGTTAAATGCGGAGATCAGGAAGGCGAATGAAGTTTTAGGCGGAGATGTTAATAAAAATTATTTACATGCGGGAATTCTTGATCTTCATAAACCTTATGTGGATGAGATAGTACTGGTTTCCAATAACGGAAAACCCATGCACAGAGAACCAGACCTGGTGGATGTTTGGTATGATAGTGGTGCTATGCCTTATGCCCAATGGCATTACCCGTTTGAAAACAAGGAAATGGTGGATTCAGGTAGCGCTTTTCCGGCAGATTTCATCGCGGAAGGAGTGGATCAGACCCGTGGATGGTTTTATACCCTTCATGCCTTAGGTGTTATGTTGTTTGATAGCGTTGCCTTTAAAACAGTGGTATCCAACGGGTTGGTTTTGGATAAACATGGCAATAAAATGAGCAAACGGGTTGGCAACGTGGTAAATCCCTTCGAAATTATCTCGAAATTTGGGGCCGATGCCACAAGGTGGTACCTTGTCACCAATGCTTCTCCCTGGGATAATCTTAAGTTCGACCAGGAAAGTATAAAGGAAATACAAAGAAAATTCTTCGGAACATTATATAATACCTACCAGTTTTTCGCGTTGTATGCAAATGTGGATGATTTCAGCTTTAGCGAAGCCTACATTCCGGTAGAAGAAAGGCCGGAAATAGACAGGTGGATCCTTTCTTCCCTTAATTCACTCGTAAAAAGAGTAACCGCTAATTTTAATGAATATGAGCCTACGCTTGCTGGCCGTTTTATGGAAGACTTCCTGGATAAACATTTAAGTAACTGGTATGTAAGGCTCTGTCGCCGCCGCTTTTGGAAGGGTGAATATGAACAGGATAAAATCAGCGCTTATCAAACCTTATATGAATGCCTGGAGACAATTACTCGCTTGATGGCTCCTATTTCACCGTTTTTTTCAGATTGGCTTTTTAACAATCTTAATGAAGTGACACAAAGGCATCCTGTCGATTCTGTTCATCATACTTTATACCCGGAAGCAAATGAAAAATTGATAGATGAGTTACTGGAAGAAAGAATGCAAATGGCCCAGGATGCTTCATCATTGATTTTATCTTTACGGAAGAAAGTGAATATCAAAGTAAGGCAACCACTTAGCAAGATATTGATCCCTGTACTAAATCCTTTAATGAAAGGTCAAATCGAAAAAATCCAGGACCTAATAAAAACCGAGGTAAATGTTAAAGAAATCCAGTTTATAACCGATACGGATGGATTTATCACTAAGAAGATTAAACCTGATTTTCAATCATTAGGTAAAAAGTTGGGATCTAAGATGAGGGCCGTTTCTATAGCCCTCGAACAATTTAATCAACAAGACATTATTAATTTGGAAAAAAACGGATTCTACACGTTGTTTATTGAGGGTGAACCCTTAATATTACACGTTAATGAAGTAATCATCACCAGCGAGGATATTCCAGGATGGATAGTTGCCAGTAAGGATGGGTTAACGGTTGCCCTGGATATTGTTATAACACCGGAATTAGAAATGGAAGGGAATGCCCGGGAATTGGTAAACCGTATTCAAAAGATCCGAAAAGACAGTGGATATGAATTAACTGACAGGATTTTAGTTAAAATAGAACAGCAAGGATCAATCGATACCACAATTACGCAATTTAATGACTATATTTGCGCCGAAATTTTGGCAGAAAAATTAGAGTTGGTCCAGGAGCTGGTCAGCGGTACAGAAGTTGAAGTTAATAATATCCTTTTAAAAGTATTTGTAACAAAAAAAGGTTAAAGCTATGGCAACAAAGAAAAAGGTGGCCACAAAGGTAGCTGTTAAAAAGGCTGCCCACCCAAAAAAGGCGGAACCTGCTAAACAGGCAGTTAAGCCGGTTGTACATACGGCCACCAGTAAATCTTTGCCTAAACATGGAACTAAACCCGCGGAAAAAAAAGTAGTAGTTTCCGGTGCCCATACTAAAAAAGTAGCAACACCCATAAGCAAACATATTGAAAAGCCTTCCACTGCCAAGCCATCGAAGGCTCCTTCTAAAACTGCTATTGCTACAAAAACGGAACAGGTAAAAAACACCCCACAAAAATTGGAAAACAAATCTCAGGAAAATAAATCTCAGGATAATAAAGTAATTCATCCTTCCACTCCTCCACGAGCTAAAAAGAAGGAAGCCTCGGCTGCGAAGCCTGCAAAGGTTACCATGCCGGAAATCAAAACCAAAACGGTTCGTAAATATGAGCCGGATTTCACAAAGTCAGTACTGGATACTCCCATGCATGATCACTCTGCGCCCTCTCAGAGATATAGCGATACAGATTTGACCGAGTTCAGGGATCTTATTAATAAAAAGCTGGAAGCTGCAAAAAAAGAATTAAATTATCTCCAGGGGCTCATTACCCGTAAGGATGAAATGGGTGGAGATGAAAGCGATAACCGTTATATGACCATGGAGGATGGAAGCATCAGCATGGAAAGGGAACAATTAAGTCAGATGGCTAGCCGGCAGATAACATTTATAGATCACCTGGATAAGGCTATAATGCGTATTGAAAATAAAACTTATGGTATTTGTCGCGTTACTGGTAAGTTGATTGATAAGGCCAGGCTAAGAGCTGTACCTCATGCTACTTTGAGCATTGAAGCCAAGCAAACGATGAATAAGTAAGTTTAAGGTTTAAAGATTAAGGTTTAAAGTTGGGTCTTCGACATTCAAGCTGTTTCATGGAGAATGCTGACAGATATAGCTATCTTACTTCCTGCATGTCTACCAGTCTTCTGTAATACTTCTCCTGGGCCATCAGTTCTGCGTGATTGCCCCTTTCTACTATTTCTCCCTTTTGCATAACAATGATCTCATCAGCATGGCGAATGGTAGAAAGCCGGTGAGCAATTACAATACTCGTCCGGTTTCGCATCATTTTATTTATAGCATCCTGAACAAGTCGTTCGCTTTCTGTATCCAGGGATGAGGTAGCCTCATCAAGAATTAAAATCGGCGGATTCTTGAGAACAGCCCTGGCGATAGTTATCCTTTGTCGTTCTCCACCACTTAATTTACTACCACGATCGCCAATATTAGTCTGGTATCCATTTTCTTTTTTCTCAATAAAAATATGGGCATTGGCGATTTTTGCAGCTTCAATCACCTCCGTTTCCGTGGCATTTTCCTTACCCAGGGCTATATTATTGAAAATAGTATCATTAAAGAGTATTGGCTCCTGGGTAACAATACTTATCTGGTTTCTCACAGAAAGCAATGAATATTCTTTTATATCGACCCCGTCGATCAACAATTCCCCAAAAGTAACATCATGGAATCTTGGAACCAGGTCAGCAAGTGTTGATTTACCGGCTCCTGACGATCCGACCAGGGCAACTGTTTTCCCTTTTTCAATTATGAGATTTATATTTTTCAGAATTACGGTATCATCATACGCAAATCCAACTTTGCGGAATTCAATCTGTTGCTGAAAGTTCCCTAAAACTTTGGGATTTACTATCTCTGTCACCACTAAAGGAGCCTTTAATATTTCTTCAATTCGGCCGATGGCTGCACTACCTCTCTGCATATTATAGAACGCTGAAGACAAGGTTTTGGAGGGGTTGATGATCTGGGTAAATAAAGCTATATATCCGATAAAGCTATTAGGTTGCAGGGCAAATTGTTCTGATCCCAATACCAGCCTGGTGCCGAACCAAAGTATTCCAGATAACACCAAAACACCCAGGAATTCGCTCATGGGAGATGCGAGATCACGGCGGTAATTCATTTTGTTTTTTACATGAAACAGCGCTTCATTGGTTGACAGGAATTTATTACGCAGGATATGTTCCGCATTAAATGCCTTGATTACCCGTAAGCCGCCCAGGGTTTCATCTAAAATAGAAAGCCCTTCTCCCGATTTAATAGCGGCAGCATTACTCTGTTTTTTCAGCGAACGGCTTACCCGTCCAATTATAAAACCGGTTAATGGCAAAAAAACCAGTAAGAAAATAGAGAGATGTGGACTCAAAAAGATAAGCGTGCCAAGTATTAACACTATCGTTATTGGTTCTTTTATTAAACCTTCCATTGTATTCATAACCGTACCTTCCAGTTCCCAGGTATCATTGGTCATACGACTGATAAGATCGCCTTTACGCTGTTCCGTAAAATAGCCGATGGGTAAGCTCAATATTTTATTATAAAGATCGTTTCTCAAACGCGTCATTACACTGTTGCGCATAGGCGAGAGCACATAATAACTGAGATACAAAAAGAGATTCTTTAAAAAAACGGCTGTTATTATAATCAGGCAAACATAGGTCAAGGCCACCATTACGCCCTGCCTGTTAATTACCCTGGTGAGGTAGTAACTAAGGTTGTGGAGAATACTCTCTGCATTAAATTGAAAAGCCTTCAGATCTGTTATCCTTTTTTCAGGGTGAAATAAAATATCCAGGAAGGGTATAAGCATGGATATAGACACAATTCCAAAAACAACGGATAACAAGGTAAACAGGAAGTAAAGGACTATATTTCCTTTAAAGGGCTTGAAATATTTAAGAAGACTTGCATATCTTTTCATAATCAGCAGTAAAAAAGCAGGGTTCTGTATTTTAGTAGAGCTTCCCGGCAATTAAGCTGTAAATTTACATGTATTAATTGTAAAGGATAATGCAACAGGAAACAAAACGACAAAAACAGGTTGCCGGATTATTGAAAGAGGAACTAAGTGTTATATTTCAACGGTTGGGACTGAGTATGACAGATGGTGGAATGATTTCGATCTCCTCTGTAAAAATAACTCCTGACCTGTTCGAAGCCAGGATCTATTGCAGCCTGTTCCAGGTCAAGGATCCTGCGGCTACTATGAAGAAGATTGAGGATCGCGCCTGGGAAATAAAGAAGGAATTGGTGAGCCGCGTGAAAAATCAATTACGCAGCATGCCACAGTTAACGTTTTTCCAGGATGATACGCTGGATTATGTTTTTAAAATGGAAGAAGTTTTTAAAAAGATAAACGACGAGAAGAAAGAAGAATGAACGGTTGAGGTTGGCAGATTCCCCATGATTGCCCATATTGTTCCCCACACAAGCTTCGCTTACATTCTAATATATTAATGGAGGTTTCACAGTTCAACAAAACGGATAAATATTCACGATCAGGATATAATAAAAAGCCGAGTGCCATGTACCTTATTTTTGCCTGGAGATATTTTAAAGCGAAAAAGTCTACGAACGCTATCAATATCATTGCCTGGGTTAGTGTGTTGGCAATAGCTGTTGGAACAGCCGCCCTCATCATCCTTCTAAGTGTTTTCAATGGCTTTGAGGATTTGGTCAAGTCATTATATGCTGATTTTTATACTGATTTAAAGGTATCAGCTTCAAGAGGAAACAGCATTATTTTTACCAGGGATCAACTTCAAAAATTAAAAAAAATCCCCCAGATAAAGGCCTATTCTTTAGTTATGGAAGAAAAAGCCTTATTGCAAAATGGCGAACCTTTATCCCTGGTATATTTAAAAGGAGTTGATAGTGAATATGTTCACGTAACCGGTGTTGCCGGAAAGTTAATAAAGGGCAAATTTAATCTCGGTACCTCAAACGCACCAGCGGCAGTATTGGGCTCAGGAATTGAAAACGCCCTTGAAATTCAATCCGACAGGTCTATTATCCCCCTTACCATTTATCTCCCCAAACGGGGAATAAATATAAATACTTCGGATCCTGTTCAATCTTTAAGCTCCGACAATATAAATACCAGCGGCACATTCGCTATACAACAGGATTTTGACAATAAATATGTTATTACCAATGTAGAATTTGTGAAACGAATGCTGAATTTAGCTCCTGATGAATATGGGGGTATCGAAATTACGCTTATGGATGCTACCCAGAGTCAATCAGTTAAAAAAAAGCTCGAAAATATATTTGGTGCAAACTACCTGGTACAAACCAGGTATGAACAAAACAGGAGTTTATATTCGGTAATGCAAATAGAAAAGTGGGCCATCTACATCATGCTTTCCCTGATATTAGTGGTGGCTGCTTTTACGATGATAGGAGCCCTGACAATGCTGGTTCTGGAAAAACAAAAGGATATACAGGTTTTAAAAGCTTTGGGTATGAATAATAATTTAATCATGAAGATATTTCTGAGTGAAGGCATACTGCTTGCAACTGTGGGAGGTATAATCGGGGTAAGCCTGGCAATAATCATTTGTCGTCTTCAAGTCAGGTACAAATTGGTAAAATTACAAGGCAGTAGCTTTCTGATCGATTATTACCCGGTAAAAATGGTGCCGAATGATTTTTTGCTGGTATTATCCACCGTGTGTCTCGTAGCCTGGATTGCTTCGTGGTTTCCCGCCCGAAAAGCCGGGCAGCAAGTCATCGAACTTAGAAGCTGAGTATCGGAGTTAATTATTAAGATATCGGTTCTAAGGGTCATTTGAGAAAAGAAGTGTCCATTCGATTTTCTAGTTAAAACATTTTCGAAGAGTGAAACGAGATAAGTATAGGAGCGAATTTTGAAAAAGCAGTTTAAATCAAGTATTTTTAGGTTGTTATTGGGTAAATTGATAATTGGACTATAATTTGGGTAAACTTAAAAAGCGGCGCATTTTCATATAAGAAAATCTTTATTAAGTGGAAACCTGTATTTATCAATAAAGACTTGCTCTTTTACAAGAAAAATTTATGATCGTGCACCATAAGCAAATAGTTAATTCTATTTTTGCTTTCCAAATTTTCGAATTAAATTCAATAGGATGTTTGATATTTTAATGTCAGTTTTTCTTTCCTTTGCAATTACCTTCTTAGCAATTCCTGTTATAATTCGGGTCTCAGAAGAAAAGATGTTGTTTGATGTTCCCGACGAAAGAAAAATTCATATAGCTCCTATTCCATCCCTTGGGGGGCTCGGTATTTTTGCAGGTTTTGTAATTACCTGTCTTTTAACCCTTTCGTTCCATAACGCTTCCGAATTTCAGTTTTTTATTGCCGCTGCACTTGTCATCTTTTTTTTGGGTATCAAGGATGATATCTTAATTATTTCTCCTTTGAAAAAATTTATAGGCCAGGTGCTGGCAGCTTTCCTTATTATTTATAAAGGTGGGGTTCAGATAAAAAGCATGCATGGTTTCCTGGGTTTTTATGAATTGCCCGAAATATTTAGTTTGATACTCACTTACTTTACGGTAATAGTAGTTATTAATTCATTTAATTTGATTGATGGGGTGGATGGGCTTGCGGGAATGTTGGGTTTTATGGCCACTTCTATTTTAGGATTGTATTTTTTAAAAATCGATTTAGTTCAATATGCTATCTTTTCTTTTGCGATCGCCGGAAGTGTAGCTGCATTCCTGATCTTTAACTTTCAGCCGGCAAAGATATTTATGGGAGATACCGGGTCTCTTTTAATAGGACTCATTAGCTCGATCCTGGTGATAAAGTTTATTAATGTTTCTTCGGCACCTTCGGTTAGGATGCCGTTACAATCATCTCCGGCCATTGGGTTTGCTATTTTGATGATTCCTCTATTAGATACATTGAGGGTATTTGCCATCCGTATTTTTCATCGCCGGTCACCTTTTAGTCCCGACCGAAACCATGTGCACCATTTACTTCTCGATCGGGGATTTACTCATCAGAAAGTAACACTAACGCTTGTTGCCATTAATCTATTTGTTATTGTGCTGGCTTATCTTGGACGGTCAATGGGTTCTACGATGTTGATTTTTACGACCGTTGCCCTGTTTTTTGCCGGTATTGGCTTACTGTATTATACTCGCCTGAAAGAGCAGGTGGTCGTTGCCAAAACGACCAATAGTGAAAATAAGATTGGTTCTTCTAAAATTTTACTCACTAAAAGTGCCATGTTAGAAGAAAAATAATTCTAATAGCACATTTATTTTCTCATCCCGGTTATTAAAGAAAGCAGCTTATAGCATAAAATGTTAAATGAGCTGGGAATGGCGTAACAATTTTTATGCTCATCCGGGAGGTTTTATTAATTTGCCGTTTCAATGAAATAACTTGTATATGTCCGACGACCTGATTTTACTAATGGAAGATACAGAAGACCTGATGAATAAAGGAATTGAGCATCTTGAGGCCGAATTAGTGAAGATTCGTGCTGGTAAGGCTACTCCCCAAATGTTGGATGGAATTATGGCGGATTATTACGGTTCCAGCACACCTATTTCACAGATAGGCAATATTTCCGTAATGGATGCTCGCACCCTTTCTATTCAACCATGGGAAAAGAATATGTTGCAACCCATCGAAAGAGCAATTATTGCTGCCAACATTGGAATTAATCCCCAAAACGATGGGAACATTATAAGACTCTTTTTGCCACCTCTAACGGAAGAAAGAAGAAAGGAACTGGTTAAAAGAGCCAATGGAGAAGGCGAACATTCCAAAGTAGCTATTCGCAGCATACGGAGGGATGCCATAGAATATGTGAAAAAATTGCAAAAGGAGGGGCTTAGTGAAGACGGCGCAAAAGATGCCGAAAATGATATTCAGCAATTAACGGATAAGTATATTTCATTGATAGATAAACACCTTGCCAGGAAGGATAAAGAGATAATGGCAGTATAGATAGAAACGCCCGGTTATTAGACCGGGCGTTTCTATATTAATGCTAACTTGGAATGAAAACTATTGTATGAGCTCAGAAAAACTGCAAAAAATTGATACAAGGGCGCCAAAAGATCTTGATAAAATAAGCACTAAAGAAAAAACAAGTGGGATACTGGAGGAAATAAACGAATTACAAAATCTTTTGTTCGCCGAAGGAAAGCATGCCTTATTGATAGTAATACAGGGGATGGATGCCAGCGGTAAAGATGGTGTTATCAGAAATGTATTTGGATCAATGAACCCACAGGGAGTCATGGTGAAATCTTTCAAAGCACCCACCACGGAAGAATTATCGCATGATTTTTTATGGCGCATTCACGCTCATACTCCCGCTAAAGGAATGATCCAGATTTTTAACCGTTCCCATTATGAAGACATCCTGGTTACGAGGGTGCATAAGTGGTGCGATGATAAAACTGCCGGGGAAAGGATGAAAGCCATCAATAATTTTGAATCTTTATTAGAAGATAACGACACGCATATATTAAAGTTTTACCTGCATATTTCTTTAGAGGAACAACAAGAACGTTTAAATGAACGTATCAAAAATCCGAGCAAACAGTGGAAATACAATGAAAACGATTTCAAAGAATCGAAACTGTGGGATATTTACATGAAAATGTACGAAGACTGTTTCGAAGAATGTAATAAAGTTCCCTGGAAAATTGTGCCAGCCGATCAGAACTGGTATAAGGAGTTCCTTATTGCGTCAACGCTTCGTGAAACCCTGAAAGGTTTTGACATGCAATACCCGGGGATAAAAAAGTAAAAATGTTACCTTACACGTTCGTTTTGTGAGCCGGGAACATTTCTTAAGGCTTATCTTTAAATTTAGCCGTGCATATGAACACACCTACCTACCAGATAAAATTGCCCCAGTTTGAAGGCCCCTTTGATTTATTATTATTTTTTATAGAACGGGATGAATTGGATATCTATAATATCCCAATTACCAAGATAATTAATGATTTTCTTGATTATATACATGGAGACGATGGTCTTAATATAGAACTGTCCAGTGAGTTTATACTATTTGTTTCTACGTTAATGCGGATTAAAGCAAGGTTATTATTGCCAAGGAAAGAAATAGATGCCCAGGGAAATGAAATTGACCCACGACGGGAACTAATTGACAAGATACTTGAGTACAAAAGATTTAAGGAGGCAGCTGCTAAGATGGCCGAAATGGAAGCTATTCGTATGCTTATGGTAAAACGGGGCAACCTGCAGAAAGATATTTCAACTATCGGCGAAGAAGCCGGGGAAGGTACAGAGATTCAGGCCATTACCTTATTTAAACTAATGAAGTCTTTTGAAAGGGTAATGCAGAAGGTGAAGGACCGCAACAATAAACCCGTTCACACGGTTCTTCAATATCATTATACTATGGAACAAAGCAGGGAACAGTTATACCAAACCACCAAGGCCGCAGGTTCCTGTTCCTTTGAAAGGATATTCAATGAATGTGAGAATCGTATCCAGGCGATTTTCCTGTTTTTATCTATGCTGGAATTGGTCCAGATGAAATATATGTCAATTATTACTGGAGAAGGGAAAAATAACTTTCTAATTGAATTCAACCACGACAGGGAAGATGAACCATTGCAAACTTTTGCCTTTTAACGGTTTTTACTTCATACCTCACACCTACTACCAGGGTCGCTATCCAAACTGAATGGTCAATCTTTCATGCATCATTTCCCGCAAGGCTGTCACAATCCCCTGTGCATCAAAATGGCATTCCATGTGTAATTCCTTTAAAGTGCCATGTTCTACGATACTATCCGGAATACCCAACATTTTCACCTGCGCTTTATAATTATTGGCTGCCATGAATTCTAAAATTGCCGATCCAAAACCACCTACCACCGTCCCGTCTTCCACCGTAATAATCTTGTCGAATTTAGAGAATACTTCATGCAATAGATTTTCGTCCAGCGGTTTCACAAAACGCATATCATAATGAGCAGGATTTAATCCATCAGCTTTTACGGTACGAATAGCAGCCGCCGCAAAATTACCCGGATGGCCTATAGAAAGAATAGCCATATCCTGACCATCCTTTATTTTTCTGCCTGTGCCAATTTTAATTTCTTTCATTTCTGTTCGCCAATCAGCCATCACTCCTTCTCCGCGGGGATAACGTATCACCATGGGGCCCGAAGTTGACTCCAATTGAGCTGTATACATAAGATTTCTAAGTTCAGATTCATTCATGGGGGCGCTGACCACCATATTTGGAATGCAACGCATAAAAGCAATGTCATATGCACCATGATGCGTAGGACCATCTTCTCCTACCAGTCCTGCCCTGTCGAGGCAGAAAACAACCGGGAGATTTTGTATCGCTACATCATGAATAACCTGGTCGTACGCCCTTTGCATAAAGGAAGAGTAAATATTACAAAATACGCGCATGCCCTGCGTGGCTAAGCCGGCACTTAATGTTACCGCATGCTGTTCGCAAATGCCCACGTCAAAAGCCCTTTCAGGCATGATATCCATCATCAATTTTAGTGAGGAGCCGGAGGGCATGGCAGGGGTAACCCCCATAATATTTTTATTCTTCTCAGCTAATTCAATAATGGTATGCCCAAAAACGTCCTGGTATTTGGGAGGTTGCGGGGAGTTAAAGGGCTTTTTATAAATCTCGCCGGTAATTTTATCAAATAATCCCGGAGCATGCCATTTGGTTTGATCCTTTTCAGCCAATGAATACCCTTTTCCTTTAACCGTAACAATATGCAATAGTTTAGGACCAGATATATTTTTCAGGTCGTTAAGGGTGTCCACCAATTTAGTGATATTGTGCCCGTCAATAGGCCCGAAATAGCGAAGATTCAGGGACTCAAACAGGTTGCTGCTTTTGTTTACAAAGCCCTTGATAGTATGCTCCAACTTACTGGCAATTTCCCGGGTAAAATTAGCTCCTACAGGAAGCTTTCCTAATGCTTTCCAGATATCATCCTTAAGTTTATTATAAGTTTGAGAAGTGGTAATATCAGTTAAATATTCTTTCAGGGCGCCCACATTCTGATCTATACTCATGCAATTATCGTTAAGTATGATCAGTACATCAGCGTCTGCTACTCCGGCATGATTCATTCCTTCAAATGCCAAACCTGCTGTTAATGCACCGTCTCCTATTATCGCCACTGATTTCCTGTCTTCGCCTTTATATTTGGCAGCCATTGCCATCCCCAAAGCAGCCGAAATAGAGGTAGAAGAATGCCCTACCCCAAATGTATCATACTCACTTTCTGATCTTTTAGGAAAACCGCTCAAGCCTTTATATTTGCGATTGGAAATGAAATTATCACGGCGACCGGTAAGTATTTTATGACCATAAGCCTGGTGCCCCACATCCCATACTAACTGATCATAGGGGGTATTGTAAATATAATGAAGGGCAACGGTAAGTTCCACTACACCCAGGCTGGCTCCAAAATGACCTCCATGAACACTAACTATATCAACTATATACTGTCTTAATTCGTCACACAACTGGTGCAATTGTTCTTTACTTATCTTCTTCAGATCAGCAGGACTGTTAATTTTTTGTAGTAGTGGCCCGGGATAAATTTCCATCGTTCAATAATAATAGTCAAAGATACATAACAGCCCGTGTTTTCACGAATTCGGCTGTATTCACGTTTTATTAACGTTAATTACAAATTACTATTGCAAATGTTGTAAATTTCCTATGTTATCAGGGATTTATATATCAAATAAAATACTGCAATTGAGGTTGAAAAGCTCCTTTAATGCCATTAAGCCCACTATTTCGCCATTAGTACATTAGGCTATTTTTCGCGCTGGTTAAATCAATAAATTTGTATAATGAAAATAAAATTGCCCAAATACTGGGTTTTTCAGACGGTTGGTTGGGGGTTGTTTATTTTAATTAATGCTTTCTTTGCTTATACCTTCGAAAAATTCAGCCTATACTTTGTTTTGAAACTTATCATTTTTGTAGGGCTGGCAGTTATTTTTTCTCATATTATGCGCGCTGCCATCATTCGTACCGGCGTGTTATTAAAGCCCTTACAACAGCAATTAATAGGATTTGTCGTCATTACACTTTTTTTTGCTTTAACCGTAGGTGCGCTTGAATCGTTACTTACCCAATTGTTTGATCTTAGAAGCCCGCAGGAACAGAAGTTTACTGAAACAAAAATTCTCATCAGTAATGCCTTCTTATCATTCGTTTACCTATTTATGTGGAACTGTATTTATTTTATTTACTATTATATTCAAAAGAATCGTAAACAACAGGTAGACACCCTTAAGTTGGAAGCCCTGGTAAAAGAACTTGAATTAAAAACCATTAAGGCACATATAAATCCCCATTTTATTTTCAATGCACTGAATAGTATTCGTGCTTTAATTGATGAAAATCCCGGGAGAGCCAGAACGGCGGTTACTGAGTTGAGTAACATACTGAGAAGCAGTATGCAGGCTGAAAAACTGGAGACAGTACCGTTTGAAAAAGAATTGGACATTGTTAAAGACTACCTGGCTTTGGAACATATACGTTTTGAAGAAAGGTTAACGATTGAATATGATATCGACGAAGATACACTTGATTTACAGGTACCGCCGATGATGTTGCAAACCCTGGTGGAGAATGCCATAAAACATGGTATTAGTAAGCAGGTAGAAGGGGGGTCGGTAAAAATAATATCCTGTTTTACCGATAAATATCATGAACTGAAAGTTCAAAACACAGGGTTTCTCAATGGTGTTGTAAACATAGATGGATTTGGGCTGGCAAGTACCGAAAACCGGCTGCATTTAATGTTTGGAGATAAAGCACATTTCCAGATTAATGAGATATTAGACAATATGGTTGAAGCAAAAATACAAATTCCCGTAGCTGTTACTTTTGCATAAATTAAATTAATTATGATAAAGGCTATTTTAATTGATGATGAACGATTAGCTCGAAATGAACTTAAAAAATTACTGGCTGAATTTCCGGAGATTGAAGTGATTGCTGAAGCCGCCAATGCAAATGAAGGAATGGAAAGAATTGAAAGTCTGAGCCCTGATCTCGTTTTTTTGGATATTCAAATGCCCGGTAAATCCGGCTTCGATATGCTCGCTGAATTAGACCGGGTGCCATATGTTATTTTTACTACCGCATATGATGAATATGCTCTAAAAGCTTTTGATGTTAATGCCCTCGATTATTTACTAAAACCTGTTGAGCCAAAACGACTGGCAGAAGCTATTCAAAAACTTCACTTGCAGGAAGAAAAAGAAATGAGTGCTATCTCATCGTCTGCTTCTATGATGAACCGGACTTTGCTGGAAGACGACGCACAGGTATTTGTAAAAGATGGGGAACGCTGCTGGTTCGTAAAATTGAGTGATATCAGGTTATTCGAAAGTGTGGGAAATTATGCCAAAGTATATTTTGCCAACAATAAACCGCTTATACTTAAATCACTAAACGCGCTCGAAGAAAGGCTGGATGAAAAAACATTCTTCCGGGCCAACAGGAAACATATTGTAAATCTTCGTATGATCGATAAAATTGAGCCGTACTTTAACGGGGGATTATTGTTGGATCTTAAAGGTGGAGAGAAAATAGAAGTGAGCCGCCGGCAAACTGTTAAGTTTAAGGAGATGATGAGTTTATAATTAGCGAAAAAGCCGGCCAGGCTTGATGAACAGACAACATAAAAGTCAATCCATGAAAATAAAATTATTAATTACCTCTGCACTTTTATGGTGCGTCACTCTTCATGCGCAGACAATAGACAACATTATAAACAAGAATGAAGTGCAAAGAATTGAGAGCATATTATCTAATGATTCCATGGCAGGCAGAAAAGTATTTTCGGCCGGTATTAATAAAGCGGCCGATTTTATAAGCAAGGAATTTTCTGCAATAGGTTTGCAAACCTTTAAAGGTGCAAAAAGCTTTAAGCAGGAATTTGAAATGATGGGCGCAACCACTTCCTCCATTTCTGGTTCAGTAAATAGCCTGCATCTAAAAGAAGAAAATATCATCGCCATTACAACAATGCCCCTTTTAACAATAACGCCAAAATCAGGATTTGAAATAGCCAGTATTAAGAAGGGGGATAATTTTTTCAGGAAAGCATTTTCTTATATTAATGCTAAAAAAAATTACCTGGTATTAGTAAGCAATTCGTTTTCTGCGAATTTCAACCGTTTAAATGAATTTAAAAGTCCACTCTTTAAATCTGATAATAGCGTTGTATTTATTTTAAGTGACGAAGAATCTAAAGAATATTCTATTTCCATTGCTAGTAAAATTTCAGCGATGCCCATCGCAAATATAGTGGGAGTGTTGCCTGGCAAGAGTAAAAAAAATGAATTTGTGATTTTTTCAGCGCACTATGATCACCTGGGAATTGGCGCACCTGTAGATGGAGACTCCATTTTTAACGGTGCCAATGATGATGCGGCTGGAAGCACGGCAGTGATAATGCTGGCAAAATACTTTAAATCGCTTGGTAACCAGGAAAGAACATTGATCTTTACCACTTTCGCTGCTGAGGAAATCGGGGGCTATGGTTCACAATATTTCTCCCGACAATTAAATGCCGATGATGTAGTGGCAATGTTTAACATTGAGATGATTGGCACGGATTCAAAATGGGGAAATAATTCTGCCTACATCACCGGCTATGAAAAGACAAATTTGGGAAAAATATTAGAAAAGAATCTAACAGGAACAGGGTTTACATTTTATCCTGATCCTTACCCGGACCAGGATCTTTTTTACCGTTCTGACAACGCTACATTAGCCAAACTGGGTGTCCCGGCGCACACAATCTCTACATCAAAAATGGATAGTGAAAAATTCTATCATACCGTTAAAGACGAAATAGGAACCCTGGTCCTGGATAATATGGCTATGATTATAAAAGCAATTGCACTGAGTGCAGGAACTATCATCAACGGAAAAGATACACCTTCCAGGGTTGATGTGCAGCAATTAAGGTAGAGATGTTTGGGCGGGCTCCCCCTGCAGAAATTTGCCAGCAGCAGTTAGCGCTGTAACAAACTTTGATATTGAACTGAATCAACGGATTTCAACAACATTTCTCTAAGCATTTTCGATTGGCTGAAACGGATCATATGACCTACGCCCGGCAAAAGGATAAACTCTGCCTCCTTCCCAAGTAATTGTTTCCTAGCATAACCCATGTTAGAAGGATCCACAATTTTATCTGACCCACCCTGGATCATGGTGACAGGGATACTCAATTGTTTCCATACCGGTTCAAACTTGCGTAATTCTTTGACATGAGAAAATTTTTCATCAGTTGCAGTCTTTATATATCTTGGTAAAAACCAGTAAACCGGGCCGCGTCGAATGTATTTGTGGAACCACCAGAACTTCTCTTTGTCTGGATCAATAGCTGCCGCCAATATAAAAAGCTGCCGGAATTTTTCCGGATGAAGTATAGCCAGTTCCGCTGCAATCGGTGCTCCATAGGAGCTGCCCAGCACAATTCCCTTTTCATGAGATTTGTTTAATCGCAGAGCTTCGGAAATTGCTTTTGCCTGGGTTTCCAGGCTGGTAACTGCCTTTCTTTTATTTTTAAAGCGTGAAGTATGATAACCCAAACGGTCCATAGCTATGATATGAAATTTTTTCTGCAGCATGGTATCATCTAACATGGTACGGCTTCCATACCACGCGCCGGGCGCGCCATGTATCAATAACAAAGGGGGCAGGGTATCCGAACCCATGGTTGCACAAAATAACTTTATGGAGTCTTTTTCAATGGTAATAAATACAGGTTTGGGTTTATCGGAATAATATTCACGAAGTTCCTTCTTCGTCATAACCCATCTGCCAAAACAACCTGAAAACATCAACCAGCAGATGCTTAGCCATAGTATCCTACGCATAAAATTATTGTTAAAACACCATGGCACAGGTTGTTAATGAAGGTATTCATGTAGTAGAAACAGGTACTGAATGAATTGCGTCACTCATTTCTTTTATCATAGAAGCGTTTTTTTCAATTGCATTTCCTACTACAATAACGTCTGCACCGGCCTTACAATTGCGATAAGCCTTTTCGGCATCAGCGACGCCCCCACCGATAACCAGGGGCACTTCCAGGCACTTAGCTACCTTTTCAATCATGTTTTCTGTAATAGCACGTTTGGCTCCGCTGCCTGCATCCATGTAAATAAGCTTCATTCCAAGCATCTCACCCGCCATAGCCGTACACATGGCAATCTCGTTTTTATCTGCGGGAATAGGTAAGGCATTAGAAATATAAGAAACCGTTGTCGGGGCACCGCCATCTACTACCATATATCCGGTAGAAATGATTTCAAGGCCGCTTTGTTTAACAAATGGGGCCGAAATAACGTGCTGACCAATTAATAATTCCGGGTTTCGGCCTGAAATCAAAGAGAGGTATAAAAGGGCATCAGCATACCGCGAAATTTGTGCAGAGCTTCCAGGGAAGAGAATGACAGGTATATCGCAACGTTTTTTTATCTGCTGGATGCACTCATCCAGGTGATTAGAGATCACAAGACTACCCCCAACAAATAAGTAATCTACCCCTGCCCGGACAGCCAGATTAGTTAACTCATCCAATAAAATATTATTCACTTTATCCGGATCAATTAATACAGCAAATGACTTTTGCCCTTTCTGTTTTTTTGTTACCATGCTTTGGTAGATAGCCTGCTTCATTCAGAGATTATGCATTGGATTATTGCAAAAATGCAAAAGTTTTTCGGTTTAACGTTCTTTATTACTGTTTAACTCTTATAAGCGAATATAATACGCTACTTGAATATTATGATTATTTGTAAAAGTTTCGTTTCGGCCCGAAACATATTGATTAAGATAACCTGCTTCCAGGTCCATTTTGGAGCTAAAACGGTAGCCCAGGGCCGCATATGCCCTGTTTTGATCAAAAAG
The DNA here is from genome assembly GCA_039921525.1 of Chitinophagaceae bacterium. Classification (GTDB taxonomy): domain Bacteria; phylum Bacteroidota; class Bacteroidia; order Chitinophagales; family Chitinophagaceae; genus JADCRZ01. Next base: position 41,164 of record JBDSBP010000168.1, read on the forward strand.
TTTACCGTTTACGGAAGTTTTGTCACCAATGTTAACAAATATTTCATTTTGCAAAGCTCCGAATGCTCCTTTACTAAATTTCCCCTTACCGTTTAAAGGAATAATATCTCTAAAGAAATAGCGTATCCGGTTTGCATAATTATTTCCCTGGGTATGCAGCGCGTTATTAACTTACGATGGATTTAGATATAAAACGCTGTTCTAATCTTAAACGATGGTTTAATGAAGTAAAAGCTACCGGATGCATTAGCTGTAGTTGCTGCCATACACGATGTTCTGGTGCATAACCACTTATACCGCTGATAGTACGTCGATTCTCTATAAAAGCATATCCAAGCGTTGCTATTATGTTTTTTCGTATGTTATAATTTAAACCAGGTCGTAGCATGATGGTTTGAATGTGCGCAAATTGGTCGCTACTTCTTAACTGTCCATCAAAATACGCAGTGAAGGCGCTATTTGTTTTAACTGAACTGGCCAGCATGATCCAGCCGTTAAGGGCAGATTCCTGTGCTTTGACATAAAGGAAAAAGTGCGATAAAAAAATGGAAAGTATAAATGATTGAATATGATGCATATCTGCAAAAAAAGACTAAAAAGGTTTAAAAAAAGTACAAAATGTTTAAAAAAGTATGATTCAATTCAAAAAAGAATAAAATCTTATTTGATGTGCAGATTTTGGAGGTAGGGGTTAGCAATTTCGGAGGCCACTCTCAGCCCACATTTTTCATGCAAGAGCTCAATCAAAACACATCAACCAACATTTTTGGAGATTTCAGCTCAAAGCGCCGCAACATGCATGTGTGAAAAGTTGATATGGTGCTTTGGCTGAAATGACAGGCCGGGGAGATGCCTGGTTAATGACTTTATATTACAGATCTCAATTATGCGTACTTTCTGTGAATCGACTTAAGGCGCCTAAAAAAATATCCTGCGCGCATAAGCTAGCATCTCCTGAATGGCGGCACATACCTTCAGGCCTGAGTATTTAACAATACACTTCAATATACAATCCCACACTGTTCTCTAACGGTATCCATTACACGTGCCATTGATAAACTGGTTTCATGCGACAACAGGTCAGATTTTATAGCACCTTTATCGAGGCATAACATCACTTCGCGGATCTCATACTCAAATCCATTGTGTTCGTAAGGGAATGAAAAACTATTTTTATCACCGTTATTTAATTCAACACTCATGCCGGTAGCTTTATAAAAAGGTGCAGGTAGCGTAATTCTCCCTTTGCTTCCTACAATTTCGGCAGTGAGTGATGTTTTGATTGTTATTCCCGAAAAAATATTGGCCATCTGGCCACTGGCATATTTAAACTGCATACTGCAATATTCGTCCGCACCGGTAGTTCCCAGTTTGGCCATTGATTGGATAAGCGATGGTTCTCCCAGTAATAACGTGGTTAGAAACAAAGGATAAATGCCAACATCCAGTAATGACCCACCTCCCAGTTTTAGATCAAACAATCTTCCCTGCGGATTATATGGTGCCTGGAATCCAAAATCAGCACGTATAAATTGCACCGGGCCAATCATATCCTCATTAATCAATTCAAGCGCTTTATTGATAGAGGGCATGAACCTTGACCACATTCCCTCCATTAAAAAAGTTTGATTAGTAACGGCGGCATTAACCATGTCATGAACCTGCTGGTAATTTAACGCCATTGGTTTTTCGCACAATACAGGTTTTTTATTATTAAGGCAAAGAATTGCGTGCTCGTGATGAAAAGCATGAGGGGTAGCAATATAAATAATGTCTACCTCAGTATCTTCTGCCAGTTTACTATATTCATCATAAACATGTGTTGCACCATATTTTTCTGCAAATTCTTTTGCTTTATTGCCATCACGTGAAGCGACCGCGAATACTTCTGAGCCTTCAGTATAATTTACTGCAGAAGCGAATTTTGCTGCAATATTGCCAGCGCCTAAAATACCCCACCGGTATGGTTTCTTCATATTATGGTAGTTTACTTTTATTTTTTAATTAGAAAGTCTTTTAAATAACTGCAAGTGTTAACTGCCTGTTTATAAAAGGCAGTGCTCTCATAATCTTTTTTAAGCTGGGGAAAATATTTATTGTATTTAAAAAGGGGGAAATACTTTTTTTCAGCTATTTCAAAAGCTTCATACTTATTCGGAAAGTCTTCGTACTGGGGTTTGGCCACTTGCTTCTGGGAACATTTAGCCATCATGAAAAGGCATCGTGCCTTAAAGTTCGCATCGGTGGATGCATTCATAGCTTTTTTGAAATAAATTTCGGCCGTAAAACAACCATAATACTCTTTTTGAAAAGCGGTTGCCTTGGCCGGAATATGATAACCATCAGCGCCACTCCTGTCGTATTTTACTAATTGCCATGCGCGCCCGTAGTAGGTCATATTATAATAGCCGTTTGCTGACTTATACAAATCGGCCGGTGTTGCCGTTCCCTGTTTTTCTTTTTGTTTCAAAACATTCATTTCTTTTACAAAAGCTATTTTATCAAAACTTCCTTTATCAAACGCATAAATACTATCCTGGTTGTCTTCAAGCAGGTTAGCAAATGGATTTCGTTCAAGCTTTAACACTTCGTGACCCTTGATTTTACCTAGCCATTCCAAAGCGGTTTCAAAATTATAGTCACGGATATGGGTCATCGCTATGGCATCGGTTACTTCGTCTTTTTTCAAGGGGAATTTGCTGCACAAATATAATTCCCATTTATTTTTTACCGGGGCAAGCTGTAATTCATTTAATGCTAGCAGCTGTTTCGTTTCCATTTCATTATGTACGAATTCCCTCACCTAGTAGTCACTACCCAGAAAAGCCGTACCAATGCAAAGCGCTTCTTTATGAACATCTCCCTGGTTATGATACCGTTTGGCAAGAATATCTGTAAAAACATTCCGGTAAAATTTTCCCCATTGATTATTTGCGGTATAATCATCTCCATTTGTTTTTTTCTCTGCTCTCGCTTTCGACTCCAGCCATTGCAGGGAGGGAAGCAGCTGTTCTTCAAAAGCAGCATCAATTTTTGCTTTTTCATTAATGGTAACCAACAGGTTTGTAAGTGCCACCTGGTCTTTAATGGCGCGGCTTGCAGGCATCTTTCCAGCATTTGTCAGATACTTTCTTGCATCCGGATAGTTATTGCATATGTAGGCAAGATAGGCGGCACTTGTTTCAAATAGTGCCGGATTTTTTACCTGTTTGTTTTCTGACACGCTATGAAAAAACGCCGATAATTGTTTTGCTTCGTTTAGCCATTCCTGTGAGCTGGTCTGCGTGGTTCCATCTAGCCGGGAATAATAAAGTTTGGTACCTCCTTTTTCTTTTGACAAGAGCGGGGAAAGATAATTGTCTTCGATCTTATTCACCTCGCGTATAGCCAGCACTTCTAAAAGAGATGCCCGCGGGGAAAGCGTAGCAATATTTTTTATAGTTTCAGCCTCAACCACATTACTACCAAGGGCAAACAACCCCAGCAGGTTTGCTTTTTCTTCATTATTGCTGCATAACTTAATACATTGATTGCGTTCATTTGCATTCAGGCGGTTTACACACCAGCTAAAGCTCATATAGTTGGCCACTTTCTTTACATCGGATTTGCTGAACTGCTTGCTAAAGATATAGGCGGCTTCTGTTTTTTTGCCTAGTTTAAATAAGGCGCCGGCTTTTAAAGAAGTACAAAGATCCTGTACAATGCTTTTGGTGTTATTGTTAGCCAGCATTGTTTCAGACCAGTTATTGACATCTACGTAGCGATTGCTGTAATGAGCCAGGCGCAAAACCTGGTATGCGTACCGAAGTTTAATAAAATCTTTTTTCGAAGCTGCATATAGTTGCTGACCACTTTTGATAAGCCTGCCCATCTTGATGCTGTCTCTTGATGCGGGGTCCCAGTCATTCCAGTTTCCAACAACGAATGGTTCTACCTGTTTGGCATATATAAGGTATCCGAGTGCCTCCAGGTCTTTACTGTTAAAGAAGTAAGCAGTCATCTTGTTGGCCTTAACAGAATCGGGAATTTTCAGCGGTTGATTTTTTTCCAGGAAATAATATATGCCGGTTAGATCTTTTTGTGCATACCTGCAAACAAAATCGTATGCTTGTTTTTTGTCGATAGTACCCCCGCAATAGGTTATCCATTCAGAAGAAGTAGCCTCTGCAACATCAACCGGTTCATTGGCATTATATAAAAATTCATAATTGGTATAATAGAATGGATGCCAAGATTTTTCAGGAGCAAGGTCATTTTGAAAAAAGGAAGTGAAATAATCATAAGGATCAAGTATATCGGCGCAACCGATGATATTATAGGGAAAGGAAAGAAAAAAAAGATTAATGAAGATTATTAAAAATCGTTTCCAGCTCATTTAGAGAATATTTAGATAAAGTTATGGAATCAAGATGGTAAAGGACTACCCGGAGTTGTTGCGTTCTTAATTTTTCATTAAGAAGTTCAGTTGCTTTTTTTAATTCTTCGTAAGTTATTTCTTCATCCCTGATAATATCCCCTTGTTGAAAACTATATCCATCAATGGAAGTTGCTTGCTGTATTTCATAATTGTGGCCAGACCGTTTTATTAAAATGTTATTATTAAGGGATGAACTGGGAAGTTCCCTGATAAGACCTGCGTAGATTTTATTTCTGAATAGAACTTTCCAACTGAATATGGGCAAAGCAACGTCCAGTGGTAAAAAATAGCCAGAGCCTCCGGTTAAATATTTTTTCAACACTTCGGGTTCCAAAATAGAATTTCGGATGTAAAAGCTTTTAAGATTACCCATATTGTAACACATCAATAATCCGCGGTCTACCGGCGGAACTCCCATTCTTTTTGAATATTTATATTGATGAAGCCGAATGGTAACTGAAAGCAGCGTGTTTTCGCCGGCTAAAAGGCCTTTGATAGATTGCAATAAAAGAAAATAATTATCTTTTGTGGCAGCACTCCAATCGCAATCCATCTGAATTTCCTGAACTGCGCTGATGTTGTTTACCGAAGTTATATTTTTGATCAGGGAGAGAATCTTACCAGCTAATGCTTTCACTTGGGTAGCGGCTAATTTTTGCATGCATTCATTGGTAATAAAAACTGTCGGAATAATGGTATATGCTGAATGCATATGTTTCTGTGGAAATTTTATGATTGCTGTCGGCATAGGTTCATTTCTTTCTTGGCTCCATACAATGTCAAAGAATTTTATGTACAGTCGTTTAATAGAAAGTTCGCTTAACCTGTTTTTTTCCAATTCACCGGGTATGAAGGATGACTTCCAGTAATAAAACGACCGTTCTATATTGCGCGCTCCCCTTTTTTGGCCGCATCCGGTTAAAAATATCAGAAAAAGCAGCAGTTTTAATACACTGCGTTTGTGTGTTAACGATAAAAGAGATGAAAAATTAAGACGCTTAAACATGCTGTAAATCAATTCAATTGCATAGTTAAAATATATATACCGGTATAATGCTAATTAAGGGTATGATTTTTTAATTTCGTTTCATCACATTATGACAATACATTTTGGCTACGACAAAAAACAGGTTATTCAAGCGCTGCGTTACCATTTTTTAACGCGGCCCGAAATAAAAACATTACTCGTCCTGATTAATGTTTTTGCTATTGCTTCGGGAATATTGTTTGCGTTAAAAAAAATACAACCTATTGCCTTCCTGTTTTTTTCATTAATGTGGTTTTTGTTAATGTTGGTTATCTGGAAAATTTTACCAGGAAGCATCTATAAAAAAGCACTTACTTTCCAGGATGACTTTTCGATGGATTTTAATGATGATGGAGTGGTATTAAAAAATAAGCTGGGGTCAAAAACCTGGTCATGGAAGCATTTCAGTAAGTTTTTAGAAAGTCCTTATTTCTTTCATTTATATTTTGACACCAGGTCTTTTTTCCTGGTACCAAAAGATGCTTTCAAGGGTATTTCTGACTTGCAGAAAACAAGAAAGATGTTGAAGGAAAAGATCAAGAAGTAAGGGCTATCGGCTATCGGCTATCGGCTATCGGCTATCGGCTATCGGCTATCGGCTATCGGCTATCGGCTATCGGCTATCGGCTATCGGCTATCGGCTATCAGTTTTTTGGGAACGCAAGGTAATCTATAAAGGTGTATATTTTTTGAATATGATATGATTGAAACTTTAGGGCAAAAGCTGATAGCTGATAGCTGACGGCTGATAGCTGACGGCTGATAGCTGACGGCTGATAGCCTGTTTATTACCACAAACTAATACTATGTCAATTTTCACATTGGTTATTCACGGCGGTGCGGGAACTATCCAGAAAGAAGACATGACACCCGAACTGGAAAAGGCTTACCTGCAAGCTTTGCAGGAAGCGCTTGACGCCGGTTATGCAGTGCTGGAAGAAGATGGTACAGCGGTTAATGCAGTGAAAGCCGCGGTGGTTATACTCGAGGATAACATCCTTTTTAATGCAGGCCGGGGTTCTGTATTTACCAAAAAAGGGCTTCAGGAAATGGATGCTGCCATTATGGATGGTATTAACCTGGAAGCCGGTGCCGTGGCGGCTGTACGAAATGTGCGAAACCCAATTGAGCTGGCAACGGAAGTAATGCGCAACAGCAATCATGTTTTTCTGAGCGGCAAGGGAGCCAACGATTTTGCCATTCGCCAGGGCATTAAACTGGAACCGGATGAATTTTTTTATTCCCAATTTCGGTACGATCAGTGGAAAGCTATCAGAGATTCGGATAATTATTCACTGGATCATACCCATCAACAGGTGGAAGAATTGATGAAACATAAAAAGTTCGGCACAGTAGGTGCCGTAGCTTGTGACAGACATGGAAATATAGCTTCAGCCACCAGCACTGGCGGCATGACCAATAAGAAATATGGTCGCATTGGTGACAGTCCCCTAATTGGAATTGGCACTTATGCCAATAATAAAACATGTGCAATATCCTGTACAGGCCATGGCGAGGTTTTTATCAGGGCCGTTGCCGCTTATGATGTGAGCTGTTTGATGGAATATAAAAATATGACTTTACAACAGGCGTGCGAGGAAGTTGTTTTAAAAAAGCTGGTTCAGATGGAAGGAGAGGGTGGTCTTATTGGTGTTGATGCGCAGGGAAATTCGGCGTTGATTTTTAACAGCGCCGGAATGTACAGGGGCCATCGGAATAGTGAGGGATTCAGCGAGGTTGCGATTTATAAATAGGTATGAGGTATGAGGTATGAGGTACGAGGTATGAGCTTTGAGGTATGAGGAATGAGGTATGAGCTTTCCTAAGCAATACCATCTTCTAAAGACAAGATCAATAAATCAACTACGAAGCCGTTGATTTAATAAGCTCATACCTCATAGCTCATACCTCGCACCTTCTTAATGATACCTTTTTCCAGTACGGAATTTGCATAAAAAATGATCATTATATTCATCTTTCAAACTATCGCCTCAAAGCGGCTTATCTGAACACATATGCTAGCAGTCACCATCCTAGGAAATAATTCCGCATTGCAGGTTTTCGACCGTCATCCAAGTTCACAGGTGGTGACGCTGAATGACCAGTTGTTCCTGGTAGACTGCGGCGAGGGGACTCAAACACAGCTCGCTAAATATCGTATTAAGAGAAGTCGCATCAATAATATTTTTATTTCACACCTTCACGGCGACCATTATTTTGGTTTAATGGGTTTGATCACCAGCATGGGGTTGCTGGGCAGGGAGCCTGCTCTTCATGTTTACGCACCAGCTCCCCTAAAAAGTATTATAGACCTTCAGCTAACGGTCAGTGGTACCATTCTGCCTTATCCTCTACACTTCCATGCTTTGGGGGAAGGTGTTTTGGTACGAACTGAAAATTATGAAGTAAGCTGCTTTAAGGCGTTCCACCGGATTGAAT
>JBDSBP010000169.1:0-2008 GCA_039921525.1 Chitinophagaceae bacterium
ACCCTTACCCTGCACTACTTTTATTCGTTTGGAAGCACTCTCTATATCCTCTATGCGCAAGTGCGTTACTTCGCTTATTCGTAAGCCACTGCCATACAGCAAGCCTATTACACCCTATTCTTTTAAAGTAAGCCCCGCTGCAAACAATGAGGTTACTTCCTGCTGGCTCATGATATTGGGCAGGATAAACTGCTTTTGCGGGTACAATGCACTGGGTAAGACATAAGGCATTTTTATTACCTGCTTATAAAAAAAGGAGCAGGCACTGGCCACACTACGGCATTTGGCACGGCCTACCTGGTGTACTGTTTTTATATACACAATGTATTGTTCTATTTCTGCCGCGGTGATGGCGTCAACTGTTTTACTATTGTAATGTTTAAACAGCTATATCATTTCGGCAGTATAACCCTTTACGGTGCCTTTTCCATTGTCCTGTATGAGCATTACCTGGCGTAATTTCTCAATCCAGCACTGAGCATCGGCAGTTAATAGTTTAGCTGAAATTTCATTCTTTTTCATTTTTTGTTTATTTTGGATGAACAACAAAAATGAAGCTTTATGATTTAGGGAGGTTTTTTAGCGGAGGAGACCCACCCCAGGTGTCGCTTGAACCGGAGGTTTGGCAATAGGCTGTTTGAAGGAAAAACAATCAGCTACAAATCGTCATCAGCAATATTTCCTGCGGGACATTATAAGTTAAGCTTTAGTTGCTATCTTCATCTTTAGTTTTTCAATCAACTTTGCTTCCAGGCTTACAATTATAATTTTCCAGCCCATCGCCAAGCCTTAGCCTTTGTAGGCAAGCATATTAGAGGTAATTTTTTAAGCTGCAGAAGATTAATATGATCCTTCCCAAAAGATGGATAATCGCTTACACCTGGCCACATATTAATAACTGATCCATCCGTCCATATCGAAGGTTGCGTCATCTGGATTTACTAAACTGAAACTGCCATGGTAATCTACCTCTCCCGAAGAGTTTTTAAACTTGCCCCTGCCCTCAACAATCCACGCTCTTCCGTTAAAACCAACAACTGTTTGCGAGATAGGGAATGTAGCGCCAGCCCCTGTTATAGCGGAAAGAAATAACGCATCGCCCTGCCTGTTATAAATGACCGTGTTGACGATCATTCCTGAAATAATTGAAGGCAGTGGCAACGTTGAATGGAATACTGCCAATTCTGCGAAATCACCAGTTTGTATCAGTGGTAACGGGCCTCCCAATATTGGGTAATTCAAAACGTCTTTAATAGGAGCAGCTACCGAACCCAAAGGAGGTGCCTCTGATGATTCACCATAAACCTGTTGATTAAAGTATATTTTAATATCTCCCAAATAACTTGCCGTTCCCTCTCCTCCACCTGGGAAGAAAGCAAAGCCGACATAGTTGGCTCCGTTAATACTAATTGTTTCAGGCGTTTTGGGTGAAATCCTGTAAAAGGTTTCAGAGGTTAGCTTGAATGGTTTCCTGTCCAGTTCTTTTTTACAAGATGCCAGTAATATACATGCCGGGATGACGAACGATAAAACTTTAATTAATCGCATTATTGTTCTTTTCATAAAACGTAGTTTTAAAATTTTTAATTATTTATTAAATTTAATTAAATTTATGTCAATTAGTTCTTTCAAATCATATCAAAGTATGCTAATCGGGTAGGGGGGACCTTTACAGATACCTATTTAAATTTCATTGCACTATTGAGGTGGTTATCAAGTGCTTACTTTAATCCATTCGAATCCAATCCGGATCACGAAAGGCGCGTTTAAGACACGCCATTTTTGTGCAGAACCCGCTCCGGGTTTGGGTTTAGAAAAAATAAGTAGTTCCAAATCAAATCAAACCAGGTCATTCTGACCGGGGGCTTATCGGTGAACTATTCAGAGTCCTATTTTTGTAGGTCACTGAAATCCATTAGCATGCTTTGGTGATGTGATGAAAGAACATTTTTAAAATTAAAAAATGTGCCTTATGCATGTAAAGTAAAAACTTGCGATTCTATTTTAT
>JBDSBP010000170.1:0-3606 GCA_039921525.1 Chitinophagaceae bacterium
GTGGTGAATTTCTTGTCAAGTAAACCGATCACATTACTTGACAAACACTTAAAATTTGGTGCTTTTGCTAATGACTATTACAGCAAAGGTGGCGGCGCAGGTATCCAAATTTAAAGATGGCACTACATTTACTTATGAAGAGTTACAGATTAACCGGGAAGAATACCCAGGAGCGGCTAAAGCCATTGAAAGGCTTCTCAAAAAGGGGATAGTCAGTCGGGTTTCTACCGGTTTATTTTACAAGCCCCGAAAAACAGCTTTTGGTACACTGCAGCCAAATGAACAGGATTTATTACGACCATATTTATATGAAAATGGTAAACGGGTTGCCTACATCACGGGATTAGCACTTTATAATAAGCTAGGATTAACTACGCAGGTTCCGAAAAACATAAAACTCACCAGCAGGGATAAACGAATAGCAGCTTCAGTGGGAAGCTTAAAAATTCGCTCAGTCAAAAGTTACACCGATATCACCGAAGAAAATTACCAATACCTGGAACTGCTTGATGTAATAAAAGATTTTAAAACAATTCCTGATATCGATAGTACCACTGCCATACAAAATATTACTGGCAAGCTAAAAAAGTTGGGTAGTCTTAAAATATTTAAAGCTTTGGCATTAAAATATCCCCCTCGGGTACGGGCTTTTGCAGGTGCCATACTGCAACAAATAGCCCCAAAAGTAAATCTGGACGATTTAAAAACCAGCCTAAATCCGCTAAGTCAGTTTAAATTTGGTATTAACACAAAGCAACTGTCTACCATTACCAATTGGAATATCATTTGATGAAATTACAATTACATACTAACAATATGATGTTTAAGGATGCCATCACAGCCACAGCGCAGCAGATGGGCATCCCCCAGATTTACATTGAAAAAGATTACTGGATCACACTTGCACTAAAAGCCATATTCTCCTCCGACATAACTAACGAGGCCGTATTTAAGGGGGGTACTGCACTATCTAAGTGTTATCATCTCATTAATAGATTTTCAGAAAATATTGATCTGGTAGTTTTGAAAAAGCCAGGAGAAACTGATGGCGCCCTCAAACGAAAAATTAAAGCAATCACCACCCTGGTAGGGACAATCATCCCGGAAATAACTGTTGAAGGCATTACTCACAAAGTCGGAATGTTGAGAAAAACAGCGCATCAATATATCCGTACGGATTCATCCAACCAATATGGAGAAGTCAGGGAACATATAGTCATAGAAGCTACGTGGTTAGGGAATGCAGAACCCTACGTAATCGCAGATGTGAACTCTTATGTTACAGATATGATGATCAGTACCGGACAGCAAGACCTTGTCCATGAATATTCGATGGAATCATTTCCGGTTAGGGTACTAACCAAACAGAGAACCTTATGCGAAAAAATTATGAGTTTGGTACGGTTTTCTCAGACGGTTCAGCCCTATAACGACTTAGCTAATAAAATCCGGCACATTTATGATATTTATTGCTTGCTTGGAGATACTGAAACGGCCGAATTTTTTGGTAGCGGTGAGTTTGATAAAATGATGCTGTCAGTAAAAACTGACGACTTATTAAGTTTTAAAAATAACAATCAATGGCTCATCCATCATCCCAAGGATGCTATTATTTTCTCACATCCTTCAGACACCTGGGAAAGAATAAAAACGCCTTACCAAACAACTTTCAAAGATCTGTTAATGGGTGAGTTACCGGCGGAATCTGATCTGATAACCAGCATTGAGAAAGTAGCGCACAGGCTGCAAAAATTAAACTGGTCAATAATTTAACGGCTGCTGATTGGCAATTGCAATGAAGTCACATATATCCTCAATATCGTGGCAAGCACCAATAAAAACTCTATTTTGCGAGTTTTGAAAGTTGGTTTTTCTTTTTGCTCCATTTTGCCTTGGCATCTTTTAAATTCATAGAAGGTCCGTTTTCCCGGCTATTGATCCAATCTTTAAATTCTTCTGTACACAATGGCTTCCCAGGCAACACCAGGGAATTAAAGGCTGGCTTTGCGATTATATTATTAAAGTGCTTTTCTTGAATACCTTGTATATCAAATTCTTTCATGTTCTCATACTTAAAGTGTTCGTAATTCACGAACAGTCAAATGTAATGAACATCATCCGACGTAAGGAACTAAAGATGAAATTAATTTAAGAATGAGAATGCGACTTTTTGACCTATTTACCTTTATTAACTTTCTTTTTCAATTCATTCGCTTCATTTTCCATAAGTATTGCCTTCTGCAGTAATTCCAGGTTTTTCTTGTTTCGTTCTTCCTTTTGAATTACCATTTCCTTTAGATCAGGCTTAACCTGATATAAACTATCCACAACATCCAGATCGGCCTGCAAACGTTTATTAGCCGAATCCAATTTCAGCTGGCGGTATTTGGTATCATTGGCGATAAAGCTGTCTAATTTTTCAGTGGTCATGTACCACCCGGAACAAACCATTGAGAACAAAAGAAACAAGCCGGCGGTTATCCAGGTTAATTTTGGAATATGATGGTGATGATTCACCTTATTTTCAATAGGCTTCTGCAGTAAATTAATGGCCAGTGCTAAACGGGTTGAAAATTCCTGAAGCCTGTTTGGAGATTGGCCTGAGTTAATGGCTGTTCTCAGCCCTTCAACGCTTGTTATTAAGTGCTTTATTTGCGTAGCATGATCGGCATCTGTTGTTAACCTCGTTTCCAGGTCGAACAGCTTTAAATCCTGCAGCTCTATTTTCTTTACCACCACTTCCATAAAAGCGTCGCTTGTTCCATTTGAGTTATTTTCCATGGGTATTTGTTTTACAATTAAATAATTTTAGTGTCTTAATCGGCGTGACCGTTTCTTTTTTCTTTGGCGCGCATCTTCTTGCGACAATTCACTAGCCAACTGATTACCGGCTTGTTCCGGCTTCATCAATGCCTCAAGTATTGTCTCAGTCTTAGCAGGCTGGTTTTGATGATAGTCCTTTTGATTTGGTGCTGGATTGCCCGGGTTTTTAATGTATCCAGGGTCAAATTTTTGTTCGACATTAATGTTGTGATTTTTTAGTTTCGGGTGATCTTCCCAGCTAGGCCTGAGTGATTGTTTTTGTTGCAGCGCAAGTGTTCGTTCAAGATTACCCAACGAAAACTTCCGATCAACCTTACTCCCTTTAAAACAGTACTCTCCTACCCTAAAACTGATACCCTGTTTTTCATTGGTTCCAGCCTTCAACTTATACTGAATTTCAATTCTTTGTTTTTTCAATTTTGCTTCGAGTTCCTCCATATTCCGGCACTTGGGCAAATGTTCGGTAATCGCAGAATAAATAAGATACCTGTTTGCCTCAGTAGCATTAAGAGACTCCATATGAGTCAGGGTTAGATCCTTTTTCAAAGCAGGTATTAATTTATATTCCTGTGTCAATCGCTGGGCAGATTTTTTACCACGGTAACCAATCCAATTATCTTTTATAACATTGCCGTTGTTGTCCACCATATTTGCGATGATGTGCATATGCAGGTGCGCCTTATCAGTATGCTTGGTAATTACATACTGCGTGTCTGTAATACCAATTTCATCCAGGTACTTTTTAGCAATTTCTACCATCGTTTTATCGCCCGGATTTTCGCC
>JBDSBP010000171.1:0-23739 GCA_039921525.1 Chitinophagaceae bacterium
GATAGCCGATAGCCGATAGCCGATAGCCGATAGCCGATAGCCGATAGCCGATAGCCGATAGCCGATAGCCGATAGCCGATAGCCGATAGCCGATAGCCGATAGCCGCTCGCCGCTCGCCGCTCGCCGATAGCCGCTCGCCGATAGCCGATAGCCGATAGCCGATAGCCGCTCGCCGATAGCTTTTTGGCTTCCTCCCCTCTAACCTTTATTTTTGCGAACAAATCTAATTAATGAAACATACTCCTTTCCTGCAAAAACATATTGACCTGGGTGCTAGAATGGCCGGGTTTGCCGGGTTTAATATGCCCATAAGTTACTCAGGTATTAACGATGAACATGCAACAGTGAGGAAAAACGCAGGAATTTTTGATGTTAGTCATATGGGTGAGTTTATTATAAAAGGAGACAAGGCCGTAGACCTGATCCAGCGGGTAACCACTAATGATGTTTCCAAACTAACTGCCGGTAGAGCCCAATACAGTTGCCTGCCGAATGAAACCGGGGGCATTGTAGACGACCTGTTAGTTTATTGCCTAGAGGAAAACAAAACCTATATGCTGGTTGTTAATTCAGACAATATCGACAAAGACTGGAACTGGATAAGTAGCTTCAATTCAAATGATGCAGAAATGCATAATATTTCCGATAAAACCTGTCTACTGGCTATCCAGGGGCCTAATGCCACCAAAATAGTACAGCCTTTAACAGATGTAGACATCATGAACCTGAAATACTACACATTTGTCAAGGGTAATTTTGCCGGTGTTGAAAATGTGCTGATTAGCGCAACAGGCTACACCGGTGCGGGTGGAGTTGAAATATACTTTGAAGATAAAAATGATAATGCCGACAAGATATGGGATAAAATTTTTGAGGTCGGTGTGCCATTAGGATTAAAACCCATCGGCCTTGGAGCACGAGATACGCTGCGCCTGGAAATGGGTTTTTGTTTATACGGCAATGATATTGATGATACCACCTCACCCATTGAAGCAGGCTTAGGATGGATCACAAAATTCAGTAAAGATTTTAATTCAAAAGAATTACTGGAAGAACAAAAACGGAATGGGGTTGAGCAAAAGCTGATAGGCTTCGAAATGATTGATAAAGGTATTCCCAGGCATGATTATGAAATCAAAGATTTTAGCGGCACCCGCATTGGCAGAGTAACATCTGGTACACAATCACCTTCACTGGGTAAAGCAATTGGAATGGGATATGTAAGTCCCGTTTTTTCAAAGATCGATACCCGGATTTACATTAAAGTTCGTGATAAATTATTGTTGGCAAAAGTGGTAAAAATGCCATTTAGCTAGATCAATAGTTAACTCTTTATAATCCCAATACCCGGAAACCTTATTTTTGGTTATACTATATGCAGTCTAAAAAGCCGGAATTATACACCTCACTTTCCCCTGCCCTTTTACATTTATACGATGTCACCGATACTATTGTTGTGATCATTGATGTTTTAAGGGCCACTTCCACGATTGCTACCGCTTTGTTTAACGGAGCAGAATGTGTTATCCCGGTGGAGAGCGTGCAGCAGTGCCTGGATTGGGCGGCTAAGATCGAGTGTATTACAGCAGGAGAAAGAGATGGTCATGTGGCTGAAGGATTGGAATATGGAAATTCTCCTTTCGAATATTACCCGGATTTTATTAAAGGAAAAACCTTGGTCCTTACCACAACCAATGGCACTAAGCTTTTACATATGGCGCTGAATAATGGAGCTACCGATGTTATTACGGGTTCTTTCCCTAATCTATCGGCTGTATGCGATTACCTGGTTCAACAAAAAAGAAATGTAATTCTTGCCTGCGCAGGCTGGAAAGATAAGATCAATGTAGAGGATACATTGTTTGCCGGAGCCGTAGTTAGCCGGGTAAAAGATCATTTTGAGATCAATTGCGATTCTTCCAGTATGGCCGAAAGCCTGTATCTGCTAGCCGAAAACGATCTGTTTGGCTTTTTGAAATCAAGCAATGCTTCTCATTATCACCGTCTTAGTGGTTACGGCCTTGAAAAAGATATTCAATTTTGCCTTACACCGGATGTTTCTAATATTGTTCCTGTATATGCCGACGGCAAACTAACAACGTTAAGATAATCAATCACTCAAGCTGATTCCCGATATCGTAAACTCTTTGCCTCTTTTGATGTTAGTTTTACACTTATTGAAAACGTCCCCCTTACATATCGCCTTAGTAGGTAACCCCAACGCCGGAAAAACCTCGTTATTTAATTCGTTAACGGGTTTAAACCAGAAAGTGGGCAATTTCCCGGGTGTTACAGTTGATAAAAAAACAGGTAGCAGCGATATTGCTGAAGGGTTGACTGCCAAAATCGTTGATCTGCCCGGGACCTATAGCTTGTATCCTAAAAGGGGAGACGAGTGGGTTACTTATCGTGTTTTACTTAACCAGGACAAGGAAGTTAAACCGGATATGGTGGTATTACTGGCAGATGCAAGCAACCTGAAGAGAAACTTACTATTTGTTTCACAGATAATTGATCTGAAAATACCTGTTGTTATTGCTCTTACAATGATGGACCTGGCCAAGGCAAAAGGTATTGAAATAGATATTGAAGGCCTTGAGAGAGAATTAGGAGTGCCGATTGTTCCAGTAAATCCACGCAAAAACAAAGGCA
The DNA here is from genome assembly GCA_039921525.1 of Chitinophagaceae bacterium. Lineage (GTDB taxonomy): Bacteria > Bacteroidota > Bacteroidia > Chitinophagales > Chitinophagaceae > JADCRZ01. The sequence goes on from JBDSBP010000171.1 coordinate 2,654, forward strand.
TTTCACAACTGAAAAAAGCCATAGCGCTTACAGCTCATAATCATTACAAAGCGCCCTTTTTCGATTTCATTCCCAACGCCACATTAGCTCATGCATCTATTGAAGCAGTAAAAAAATATTTTCCTGCAATCAGCGATTACACAGCCATTCATTACCTGATTAATCACGAAAATTTTGTGTTTGATGATTCGCTGCAACAGGCTATCGAAGCAATCGAGACAACAAATAATTTTAACCATACAAGGACGCAGGCGGACGAAATTATGCAACGCTATGGACGTATCAAGCAGATAATGTCCACCACGGTATCGGAGCCTGATCCATTACATAAGACTTTATTTACAGAACGGCTCGACAACCTGCTCTTGCACCGCGCCTGGGGTTATTTGATCATGTTGTCTGTTTTGTTCATTTTATTTCAAAGCGTTTTTTTGATTGCGGAATACCCGATGGATGCTATCGAATGGGTGTTTGCGAAAGCGGGAGGATGGTTGGGTAATTCACTACCGGTTGCCTGGTGGAGTAATTTATTAGTGAATGGAATAATAGCTGGGTTAAGTGGCATATTCGTATTTATTCCCCAGATAATGATTTTGTTTGGCCTTATCACATTACTGGAAGATACCGGGTATATGGCCCGCATCAGTTTCTTAACAGACAAGCTCATGCGCAAAGTTGGACTGAACGGGAAAAGCGTAATGCCCATGATTAGCGGATTCGCCTGCGCAGTGCCTGCAATAATGAGTGCTCGTAATATCGAGAACCGGAAGGAACGGCTGCTTACAATAATGATAACTCCCCTGATGAGTTGTTCGGCACGTTTACCGGTGTATACAATTTTAATAGCCCTGGTAATACCCAAGGAAAAAGTATGGGGCATATTTGGTTTACAGGGACTTGTAATGATGGTGCTGTATTTACTTGGGCTGGTTATGGCCCTGGCGGTCTCTTATGTAATGAAATGGTTTATTAAGATCAAGGAAAAAAGTTTTTTCATCCTGGAACTTCCAACCTATCGGGCACCGAGATGGAAGAATATAGGATATACCATGCTGGAAAAAGCAAGGATATTTGTAGTAGATGCCGGTAAGATCATTATGGTAATCAGTTTGATATTATGGGCATTGAGCAGTTTTGGCCCTCCCGGAAGAATCGACCGGCTGGATATTAAATATGATCAATTAAAAAAACAGCAACCGGCAAATATTGATCTGCTCGAAAGGCGAAGAAAACAGGACGTTTTGGAAAATTCGTATGCCGGCATTCTTGGCAAATCTATTGAACCTTTTATTACTCCACTCGGTTACGACTGGAAAATAGGAATTGCCCTGGTAACTTCTTTCGCAGCAAGGGAAGTATTTGTGGGAACGATGGCAACCCTGTACAGCGTAGGAGATGATGACGAGGAAAACAGTTTGCGGTTGCGCGAAAAAATGCAGATCGCCAAAAAAGCCGATGGCAGTAAAGTGTATACTCTCGCTACCGGAGTTTCGCTGATGATCTTTTATGCGCTGGCCATGCAATGTATGAGTACATTGGCAATTGTTAAAAGAGAGACCAGGTCCTGGAAGTTACCGCTTATTCAACTTGTGTATATGACAGGACTAGCCTACATATTAAGCCTGCTTGCTTACCAAATATTAAAATAAATGATTAACTACAAAACAAATGCCGGGCACATATTCTTTGTTCTTGAGGATTATGTATATATGCCCGGCCTACTTATGGGTAGGAATTCAATTTTTTTTACTAGTCTTTTAGATTGAGATATGCCTTTACTTCTTCGTATTTGTTCCAGTCGATAATTGAACGTGCCGGAACGCCACCAGGGATCAGGACATATCTATATTGCTGGTATTTAACTCCGGCGTCGGTGACGGTACCCGCATTCACGGTAGCGTACAAATTAATAGTGCCTACGCCGGCAGTGGAAATGTAAAATGTTGGATTGATAGATATATTTGTATAAATATCAAAATATGGCAATGGAACAATTTGTGGATTAGTCGCATTATTAAGGTTAAAATAAACTTTTATTTCACCTTTCGTTAATATATCGGCGGTTATTTTTGGTGCAGCAATGTCTACGAAAAAGCCTGCAGTGTCCAACACCGTTCCGGTACGAAAAGTATCAGGCTTGTATGCCACATCCAGCCAGGCAGAGTATATCACATTGGCAGTTCCTGCCGCACCGGCAGCACCAGCGGCTCCGGCAGCTCCGGCTGGCCCTGCAGCTCCTGTAGACCCGGCGGGGCCAGTAGCACCTGCAGGTCCATCTTTAGCACAAGAATTGAATAGTACCATCGCAACCAGCATACAGCTTACGACCCCTAATGAAATTTTTTTCATGAGTTCTGATTTTAGTTTTATGATTTAGTTTTACCCGCTTACATCGATAAAAAAGGAGAATATATCGAGATGTTTAAAGCAATATAAGAAACAGTTGTGAAATAATAACAGAAACAGTGAAAGAGATGTAGGAATAGTAACATTTAATGTATCATTTTTTAAAAAAGTGGTATATCCTATTTTTTCTTAATGACTACATTTACGAGCCCTTCCTTATTATCACCAAAAAGATCCGGGATCAATTTCCCGTCGGCTCCTTTATAGGTACTGTATTTCCATTCCAATAAAAGTGAAGTCTTATCTTCTTTTTCCAGTTTAAACGAGTAATAATGATAGTATCGTGATACCGGGCCCGGTGAAAGAATGTAAAACCCGTAGTAGTAGGGAATCAGGCTGAAAGAAGTTTTATAAGTTAATTCATCTTTCGGCTGGAATCTAATAGTATAGTAAGTTGAACCTTCAACTACCCTTGTGCTTTCTATTTCACCTAAAACAAATTCCTTTCCTGAACCGTCTGCCATAATCATATGCTTGCCATCTTTGGCAACGGTTGAATGAAGAATAACCGGTGGTATACAGGAACTAAAAGTTCGTAATGATTTATCATTTATAATGAAACGACCGTTACTTCTAGAATTAAAATACTCCTGCAAGTCGTAAACAGTAATAGTTTTTGGTTTCAGTTGCTTTTCTTGCCTTGTGATTATAGCATCAATGTTTATAAGCCTGCTATAGGCAGCAATTAAAAAAGCAATCACTACTATTATTATAGTTATGACAATGAATTTCGTAGACATGCGTATTGCCGGCTTTAGGGAAGATTGGGTGTGTTAAAGGTCTTCGGCGATGAAGATAGCTAGCAAAATTGGATAATACTATTCGGAGAAAAGAGCTTAATTAAAGAATGGTTTTATTAAGCTTCCATAATATGCTTAATTATACTCATGGCTTCTTTGGAGGTTTCGATACCATGCCCGGTATTTTTCAAAACAAACGTTTCTTGTAATCCATAGATAAAACTCCGTGCTCGATCCAACGATTTTTTATAAGGGAATAAAATATCATGGTCGCCTACCAACAAATAAACTGCACCTTTAACCTTCCTTAATTCATCTTCATCCATAGAATAAGGTTTCTGGGCCTTATCCGTAAATCTTGTCAGGGCAAACACTTCATAATCGATTAGCATTTTTTCTGCTTCTGTTGAAAGTTGATGCACTGGTTTACAAAACACTGCGTTATCAAGAAATTTTTTTACATTTTTGGAGCTGGGTGCAAGTAAGGGAAGGAGATTATAATAAATATTTTTAAAAGACAACGAAAACGACCGGAGGCATCCCGGGTTCAGCAGTATTACTTTTTCAATTAGTCCTGGAGCTATCATAGCTAATTTTAAGCAGACCAGGCCTCCAAAAGAAGCGCCGGCAACAACCGCTTTCCTGATATTAAGCTGCTCTAATACTTCGGCGGCCCATAATCCGTAACCATCCGACTTTATATCAGGCGTGTTCCCTTCGCTTAAACAAGGCTGCCCGTTAGTGTCAATCATGAATATCCTGTACATCTTCTTTAAGTTTTCCAGGGCATTATCAAAGTCCCAGAATAAACTGCACGTACGAAAACCGGGAAAAATTACAAGTGTTTTTAAATGAGGTTGACTTTTATTAATTGCCCAGCAAATCGTTTTACCCAGGGAAGTGTTTAAATCAATTTGTTCATAACTTGTCTGATTTAGTTTCTCTAATTTCGAAACCCAGTTTTTAAAAAACAAATGATCTTCGGCTGGATTTTTAAAAGTCGATTTGCTTTTTATCATCATTATTCAGGCTATAACTTAGTTTCTGCCCATTTTCAATAATCAATTACCTGTTCTTCCATCATCGCAGGCATTTGGCGAAATTCGTATTGCTGGTTGCGCAATTGAGGTTCGAACCCCGCTTCCCGAATGGCCTGTTGAATTCCCTTAGCCGTAAAACGATGCGGGGCGCCGGCCGCGCTCACTACATTCTCTTCGATCATAATACTTCCAAAATCGTTGGCGCCGGCATGCAAGCATAACTGGGCAACTTCTTTTCCTACAGTTAACCACGAAGCCTGTATGTTTTTTACATTAGGTAACATGATCCGGCTCATGGCTATCATGCGGATGTATTCTTCCGGGGTAGTTAAGTTATGAACGCCCCTTATGCGGGCAAGAAGGGTATCGGCATCCTGGAAAGTCCAGGGAATAAAGGCAAGGAAACCCTTGGCATCTGCAGGTTTACGTGATTGAACCTCGCGTAATTTCACCAGGTGCTCAAAACGTTCTGTAATGGTTTCCACATGCCCAAACATCATAGTGGCAGATGTAGTAATATATAATTTATGGGCTTCATGCATTATATCCAGCCATTCCTGCGCGCCACATTTACCTTTACTAACCAGTCTTCGAACCCGGTCCACTAAAATTTCTGCACCGGCTCCAGGCAGCGAATCATGCCCGGCTTCCTTTAGAGCCATCAATACTTCACGATGGGTAGATTTTTCCAGTTTGGTGATATGCGCTATTTCAGGCGGTCCAAGCGCGTGCAACTTTATTGTTGGATATAATTGTTTCAGTTGCCTAAATAAATTTACATAAAATGCTAATCCCAGGTCAGGATGGTGGCCTCCCTGCAACAATAGCTGGTCGCCGCCATAACGGATGGTTTCATCAATTTTAACCTTGTAGGTTTCTATATCAGTGATGTAAGATTCAGGGTGGCCAGGGATCCTGTAAAAATTGCAGAACTTGCAATTGGCCACACACACATTGGTAGTATTTAAATTGCGATCAATGATCCAGGTAACTTTACCATGTGGCACCTGCGTTTTCCTGAGTTCGTCCGCAATTTTCATGAGTTCGGTGAGGGACGCATTCTCAAAAAGAAATACTCCCTCTTCTACGGTCAGAAATTCAAAATTCAGGGCTTTTTTATATAGTTCAGCTAATTGCATGAATTAAGATCATTTATTGTTGTTTCGTTAAATAATAAGTTACTCTTTCAGCTATCGGCCTTGAAGTATGAAAAATAGATGATGGCCAATACCTGATTTCATATCCCGCTATAACAAGAACAAAATTACATCAGGAATGTTGGACAAAGAAATAGAAGTAATAAGAAAATTCTTCCAGTGACCAATACAGAACTGTGTTCAAAACAAAACTTCTTTACAAACGGTTGGGCAAAATGATTTCAATAGAGTATTTTTAAATCGTGATGCCGGGAAAGTGGGATATCTTGTTCATACTAAATTAATTGCCTCAGCGTGCCTCGCAACGATTGCAAAATAATATTCTCAGGACTGATAACTTTGCTGTTGTCAGTTTTCACGTATGGTCAGGAAGAATTTATACCTCCTTCTGCCAGGCTCCTTACCAGTTTTTCTTTTAAGCAGTTCAGCGGTGGCGTTGTTGTTATCAAAGCAAGAATAAATGAAATACCCGACTCCCTGAACTTTATCATGGATACCGGAAGCGGCGGTATATCGCTTGATTCATTTACCTGCGAACGTTTAAAGATAGAAACCAAACAGTCTGACAAAACAATCCGGGGCATAGCCGGGGTACGCACGGTAAGGTTTGCTTATAATAATACCATGCATTTGCCCGGCCTGCAGGTAGACAGTCTTAACTTTCATATTAACGATTACGAAATTTTAAGCAGTGTTTATGGAGAACATATTGATGGAATAATAGGCTATAGTTTTTTGGTACGTTATATCGTTAAGCTTAATTACGACAGCAGCAAAATTTCAGTGTTTTCAAGAGGAACTATTAAATATCCTAAAGGCGGTTACCTTTTGAAACCTTTGCTTGTCAGCATCCCGATACAAAACGGGCGTATAAAAGAAAAGGATGAGGAAGTACAGGGCAGATTTTATTTTGATATTGGTGCAGGATTGAGTTTGCTACTTTCCACCGATTTTGCCAACGACAGCTTAAAATTCAGTCCCCGCAAAAAAATGTTTCATACGCAGGCTGAAGGCCTAGGAGGCAAAGCCCAAATGAAAATAACGACCGTTAAAGAATTCAGGCTCGGCCCCTATCGATTCCGTAAAGTGCCCGCCTATATTTTTGATGATGATTACAACGTGACTTCCTACCCCTACCTCGGGGGGCTGATTGGCAACGACCTGCTCAGGCGTTTCAATGTTATTCTTAATTATGAAAAACGCGATATTCACTTAACGCCGAATAGTCATTACCGTGATCCTTTTGATTACGCATACACCGGCCTGGGCTTTTATTCTTATGATGGGGAAATACGTGTTACAGACATAATGGAAAACTCCCCCGCTGCCGTAGCCGGCTTTAAGATCGACGACGTTATTATGGCCATCAACAATAATTTCAGTAAAAACGTACAGGTATACAGGAATATCCTCCAGAATTATGGGGAGAAACTAAAGGTTTTGATCATCCGCGATGGGGCCCCTATGATCATTACGTTGAAGGTCAAAAGTATTCTTTGAGTCATCCCTTTTCGGGATTTTATCTTTTCACACAACATTTGTTCGCTCAGTTGTCGTTATCTTGCAGGCCTTTAATCAGAAAAAAGTTAAAGAGGTCAGAGATATGATAAATTTTGAAAAATTTACGCTTTCCAACGGACTACGTGTAATTGTACATGAAGATTCCTCTACTCCTTTGGCTGTTGTGAATGTTTTATATGATGTGGGCTCAAAGGATGAAAATCCCCATAAAACCGGTTTCGCCCATCTATTCGAACACCTTATGTTCGGCGGAAGTATAAATATTCCCAGTTATGATGAGCCGTTGCAATTAGCCGGTGGGGAGAACAATGCCTACACTACTAACGATTTTACCAATTATTATTGCCAGCTTCCATCTGAAAACCTGGAAACTGCATTTTGGCTGGAGAGCGATCGTATGGTTTCGCTTGCTTTTAATGAAAGCAGCCTCGAGGTTCAACGCAAAGTGGTATGTGAAGAATTTAAAGAACATTATATCAATAAACCCTATGGCGATGTCTGGTTTAAAATGAGAGAACTGGCTTATACAACCCATCCTTATCGCTGGCAGACAATCGGCAAAGAGCTGAGCCATATTGAGAATGCACGCATAGAAGATGTGAAGCAGTTTTTCTTCAAGCATTACCGGCCCGGAAATGCAATTCTTGCAGTGGCGGGCAATGTAAGCACCGCACAGGTAAAAGATCTGGCGGAAAAATGGTTTGCTGATATTCCATCCGGTGACAGGTATATCCGGAATCTTCCCCAGGAGCCCAAGCAAACGGCTGCCAGGAAAATAGAAGTCAAAGCAAAAGTACCGTTAGATGCTTTGTATAAATGCTGGCATATCTATCCCCGTATGGATCAACGATATTATTGTGCAGATCTTATTACTGATATTCTTAGTGGAGGAGGGTCTTCCAGGTTATACCAGTCATTGGTAAAAGAAAAGCAATTATTCAACAACATCGAATGTTCTCACCTGGGCAGCAATGATGCAGGGTTGCTCACCATCGAAGGGAAGCTGGTAAAGGGCGTTTCACTCGAAGATGCAGATAAAGCCGTGGAACACGAATTATTACTTATGCAGGATGCCCTGGTAGATGAAAAAGAATTGCAGAAAGTGAAGAACAAAACAGAAAGCATGATTGCTTTTGAAGATATGAGCGTAATGAATCGCGCGAACAGTCTTGCAATTTATGAACTCCTGGGCGATGCGGGTCTGATGAATAACGAACTGGAAAAATATAACAATGTAACTGTTAAAGATATCCAGGAAGAAACAAGGGTGATATTTGACGAAAAAAACAGCAATACACTTTATTATCGCAGCGAAAATTAAATAATGATAAGTTCCCGTCATTAAGTTAAGGATTCGGCAGCCGCGTGGGACTAACCAAAAACACAACAGAGGGTTCGACCCTGGCAAGCTTTATTAAAGCTCGCTGGTCTCCAAGACCTTCCAGGTCTGAAATACAGGTAGATTCCTCATTCGAGACCTTTGGGGTCTTGGAGACCTCAAAGGTAGAACCCTCTTTTTAGTCGGGTAATAACCACAGAATATAATTTATAAACAATTGGTTTGATATTAATCTTATGAACAGAACAGTAGCCCCCCGAATAAAAGACGCCGTTGAATTGGATCTGCGTCTTAAACCCTACCAGAAATTTACACTGGATAATGGTGTGGAAGTCTATGCTGTAGATGCAGGTACGGAAGAAGTGCTTCAACTGGAATGGGTTTTTTATGCCGGCAATTGGTATGAAGATAGTAATATGGTTGCCGCCAGCACCAATAACCTGATCAAGAACGGAACTCATAAGCGCACAGCTTTTAGCATTAACGAACATTTTGAATATTTTGGATCTTACCTGAACAGGCAGTGCCATAATGAAACGGCCATACTTACCCTTCACTGTCTTACCAGGCATTTACCAGAGTTGTTACCTGTTGTCCGCGAAATTCTAACAGAATCCATTTTTTCGGAGGAAGAATTACAGTTATTTACCCGAACCGGAAAGCAGCGCCTGGAAGTGAATTTAAAGAAATGTGATTTTGTTGCTAATCGCTTGATTGATGAATATCTGTTCGGATCAGATCACCCTTATGGCAAATACAGCTCAGCTGCGGCATATGATGCATTAACAAGGGAACAGTTACTCGCTTTCTATGAGCAATATTATGTGAATGGAAAATGCATATTATTTGTTGCCGGAAAATTGCCTCCCGACATATCTACTTTATTGAACCGATATTTTGGGGGGCTTTCTCTAAATCAAAACAATTTGCCGGAGAAACAACATATCATAAAACCCTTCAATGAAAAAAAATACCGGGTAAGTAATGATCCGGATGGGGTGCAGGGAGCCATTCGTATTGCATCTCACTTCCCCGGCCGAAAACATCCTGACTTTACCAAAGTGCAGGTGCTGAATAATTTGTTCGGTGGTTATTTTGGTTCCCGGTTAATGAGTAATATCAGGGAAGAAAAAGGGTATACATACGGTATCCATAGTTATCTTCAGAGTCACATACAACAAAGTGCCTGGGTGATAAGCACCGAGGCAGGAAGGGAATTTTGTGAAGCTACTGTGGAAGAAGTGTTTAAAGAGATGCTTGATCTCAGGGAAGAACTCGTTGATGAAGAAGAACTGATGCTGGTACGAAATCATATGATGGGCACCATCCTGGGAGAACTGGACGGACCTTTTCATATCATGGCAAAATGGAAAACCCTTGTTCTAAATGGATTGAAGGAAGATTATTTTTATAACTACCTCGAAACTATCAAAACAGTTTCTGCTGATGAACTACAGGAACTTTCTAACAAATATTTTATCCCGGAAAATTTTTATGAATTGGTTGTAATTTAAAGGAAGTTTGCTTTAAATATACCAATATGAACTTTATTATTCGCTTAATCATTACAGGAGCGGTAGCATATGGCCTCACCAGCTTTTTACCCGGTATCCATATAAAGAGCTTTTGGATAGCAGTCGTTCTCGCCCTGGTACTGGCTATCCTGAATACAATTGTTAAGCCCATTCTTATTATTCTTACCCTGCCCTTAACTATTCTTACCCTCGGTCTGTTTCTTTTTGTTATAAATGCAGTGATTATTCTTCTCGCAAGCGAGTTTATTCGTGGCTTTAGTGTGGATGGCTTTTGGTGGGCACTATTATTTAGCCTCCTGCTTTCGATAATATCATCCATACTGCGTTCTCCTTCTAAAGAGAAAGAATAACTTAGCAATTGTATCCATCACAGTTGAGTGATAGGTGAATTTATCTGACATTGCCGAATTAGAAATCAACTTGTTCCAGGTAAACTGTAATAACACATGCAATTTGATAAAAAAGATTTCACGCCGGAAGTAATGATCCACCTGTATCGGAATTTATTGCTTCCGCGAATGATCGAGGAAAAGATGTTGGTGTTATTGCGGCAGGGAAAAATCAGCAAATGGTTCAGCGGCATAGGCCAGGAAGCTATTTCAACCGGCGTTACCCTGGCCCTGCAGCCAGATGAATGGATTATGCCATTGCACCGCAACCTGGGCGTGTTCACAGCGAGGAATATGCCATTACAAAAACTTTTTAAACAATGGCAGGGCAGTAAAGATGGATATAGTAAAGGCAGAGAACGAAGTTTTCATTTTGGCAGCTGCGAACATCATATATGCGGCATGATTTCTCATCTGGGCCCCCAACTGGCAATTGCGGATGGAGTAGCGCTCGCTAATAAAATAAATAAACAACAAAAGGTGTCACTGGCTTTTACAGGCGAAGGTGGCACTAGTGAAGGAGATTTTCATGAAGCCCTGAACACCGCCGCAGTATGGGATCTGCCGGTGATATTTATCATCGAAAATAACGGCTACGGCTTAAGCACACCCGTGAACGAACAATACCGTTGTGAAAGCCTGGCGGATAAAGCAAAGGGATATGGAATGGAAGGCGTTTGCATTGATGGTAACAACGTACTCGCCGTGTATGATACGGTAAAAGGCGTTCGTGACTATTGCATCAAAAATCAAAAACCTTACCTGATAGAATGTTTGACATTTCGCATGCGTGGACATGAAGAAGCAAGCGGTATCAAATATATTCCCCCGGAATTATTTGAAGAGTGGGGGAAGAAAGATCCGGTTAAGAGATATGAAGAATTTCTTTTGTCAGAAGGTATTCTCCAAAAGGAACAATTAGAAAATATCCGAAATGAATTCCATGAATATATAGAAGAAGAAGTAAAAGCTGGATTGGAAAGCAGCGCTGTCATTCCAGATCTGGAGGAGGAACTGGAAGATGTTTATAGGAAACCGGAAAGCAGGGAGCTTATAAATCCAGGTTCATCCTCCCCGCTAAGCAATAAGCGATTTATCGATGCCATAAAAGATGGCCTTCATCAAAGTTTGAAAGTTCATGATAACCTGGTGCTAATGGGACAGGATATTGCCGAATACGGGGGTGCTTTTAAAATTACTGAAGGCTTTTTACAAGAATTTGGAAAGGAAAGAATACGCAATACGCCATTATGTGAAAGTGCCATCGTGGGTATTACGTTAGGCCTAAGCCTGGAAGGTTTTAAAAGCATGATGGAAATGCAGTTTGCAGATTTTGTTACGGTAGGTTTCAACCAGATCGTCAATAACCTTGCAAAAATACACTACCGTTGGGGTCAACACGCAGATACGGTTATCCGGATGCCAACTGGTGGCGGCCTGGGCGCTGGCCCTTTTCACAGTCAAAGTAATGAAGCCTGGTTCGCGCATACTCCCGGCTTGAAAATTGTTTATCCCTCCAATCCTTACGATGCAAAAGGACTGTTGATAGCCGCCATTAACGATCCTAACCCCGTTATGTATTTTGAACATAAGGCATTGTACAGAAGTATCAGCGCTGCTGTTCCGGACGAATATTATGAGGTGGAAATAGGCAAAGCCAGGAAGGTTCAGGAAGGATATACTATTTCGATCATAACTTACGGACTGGGGGTGAAATGGGCCACCGACTATGCTCAAAGCAATCCTGGTATTTCACTGGATATACTTGACCTGCGAACACTTTTGCCCCTGGACTATATGGCTATCAGGGCTTCTGTTGCGCAAACGGGAAAAGTTTTATTGTTACATGAAGACACGCTAACGGGGGGTATCGGTGCTGAGATAGCCGCCTGGATCAGCGAACACTGCTTTGAAATGCTGGATGCACCGGTTTTGCGGTGCGCTTCACTTGATACCCCGATTCCGTTTAATACAATATTGGAAGAACAATTCCTGGCAAAAGCCAGGCTAGCTGAATCTATAGCAAAGCTTGTAAAATATTAATGATTTATTTTGATTCTGTTTATAATTGTTGCGTTATTAAAATTAAGCCTAATCGGGTGAGAAGGCATTGAACAACAATTTCAAACAGCAGCAGTTCGCAAGAAAGATCTTTTGGAAGGCTTTTTGCATGCATTTTAAACCTATATCCATAATTACCAGGCTCACAATCCATTAATGTTCTTATCATTAAACAGCCCCTTAAATGCGCGTAATGGAGTTATTAAGATCAATCAGGCAACTACTATTTATTCAGGCTTTTATAATCTTATTCTTCCCGGTTTTTAGTCAGCGTCCACTAAAAAACCCGGCTGTTGTTTGGGAAGACATGCCTTATATCCGCAGCGGAGTGCAACTTTGGTCGCATACTTCAAAAAGCCCGCTTAACAGAACAGTGCAGGATTTTTTAAATTATACCACTGCTGATGTTTCGGGCTATGAACTGGCGAATTTTAAGGGCCGTTCCGGGATGTTCGTGCAGGGATGGTTCGCTTTTTTGTCCGCTGACTCAACTGGTTCTTTGAAGTTATTCGATACTCAAAATAAATCTCCACTATATAACCAGCCATTCAAAAATTATTTCAATACGGGCAAATACCCGCACCTGCTTTGGGAATCGAAAGATGCTATCTGGTGGAGTTTTCCCTGTGTTCCATTTACCGGCGGCTTTAAAGCAACAACAGATATCAAACCGCAATGGTACCAACTCACATTACAAACATACAGGGAGAAACGCTTTTCCGAATTTATTACCCAACATGAACTGGAACTGATTGATAAAAAGATGCATCGGCCAACAGGTACATTTCCTGGTGCTGAACCGGGAAAGAAACATGAGTCTGCCACTACTTCCCTGTCTGCGACTGAAACCGTTACTGTTTTTTCCTCTTCAGATGCCGGAGTTATCCGGCAGTTGCATCTTTTACCACAAGGAAATAGTATTTCTTTATTGGATAGTATTTACATCCGTATCACCACCGATAATGAACAGACCGCCTACCTTCCCGTTTCATTTTTCTTCGGTGGTTTTTCGCATGTAAATATGAAAAATGCCAGGGGGTTGCCAGCTGGCTTTGATGGCAAAACGCTGTATAACTATTTTCCGATGCCTTACTGGAAAGCTTTTAAGATTGAATTGGAAAATAAAACTAATAGGACGGCTATAATGAGCTACCGTATAGATTGGTCTGACGATAACCCATATGCGCAAAATAAAACGGGTGTTTTTAAAGTTCAGTATAATGCACCTACACCTGTTAAGGCTGGCGAACCTGATTTTATTAATCTCTCCGTTGAGGGTTCAGGACTTATGGTAGGAGCGGTATCGCAACTTACCGGTGCTATTGAAGCCAATTTCAGTATTCATGTAGATGGTTTAAAAACATCTGCCATTGAAAGTACCGGGGGAGAAGATTATTTTATTCATTCTTACGGTATTCATCCCGGGTTTGCCAGGCCTTTTTCCGGAGGCTTGGGAGATACGATGGGTTATCGTTTTCATATAATAGATTATGTTCCTTTTTTAGAGTCATTAACTTTTACACAGGATCATGCACTATACCAGACGCACGACAGGAATGGCATTTTTAACAGCGCGGTTTTCTATTATCACAACCCAAAAAAATACCTGGTGGTAACAGACAGTTTAGATGTTGGTGACAAACCTTCAGAAATGGTACATGATTACCGCATCAAAGGCACGAGGATGTTGTTGCAAAAAGATACCGCATCTTATGAGGGGAATTATACAACGGCCATTGCCGATCAGGGCCGTTGGACCAACGGGTATTCTGGTTTTACTTTTCTTATCAATCCTGAAAATGATGGTGTTCGTCTCAGGAAGCGAATTAACCAGACAGCCTATCACCAGGAAGTAAAAGTATACGTAGATAATGTTTTTGTCGGCACCTGGTTTGAGCAGGGAACCAATTATAATTTGAACAAAAGAATGTATTATAATGATTCATTGCCGAATTGGGAAAAAGGAAACATAGAGGCAAAGTTCAGGGATACGGAATTTGAAATCCCTGCTTCTTTTACTTCCGGTAAATCGTCTATCACCGTAAGAATGCAGACCGTTGGCTCGCTGGCTGTGTTTTCGTGGAACAGGGGATTAACCAATGAATATTATTATTGGGCATACTCTTACCTGCCGTTCTGATTTAATCTCGGTCAGCAATTTGATGATGGGCAAGAACGGATCCTGGACCATACAGAAATTTCCCATTTCTGGCACCCGTATGTTTCGATTGATCAACTGTTAGAATACCATTCACAATAATATATTCGAAGCCTTTTGAATAAGCGTGCGGATGTTCGAAGCTGGAAATATCCTGCACCTTGTCTGCATCGAATATAACAATGTCTGCCGCATATCCCGGCCGCAAAAGGCCCCGGTCTTTACATTGAAACTTTTGTGCCGGTAGGGAGGTCATCCTGCGAATGGCTTCTTCCAGTGCGATGGTCTTTTCTTCCCGCACATATTTTGCCAATACCCTTGCGTTTGTACCATACCCCCTTGGATGCGGCGCTCCTTGTCCGAATGCTCGTATGCCTGCATCGGAAGCAAACATATTATAGGGGTATTTCATGATATTGCTAACATCCCATTCACCCATACCATGGAATACCATGGCTGCACCTCCCTGCTGCATCATATCCATTACTGTTTCAGCTTCATAACCGGCTTTGTGTTTTCTTCCCTTTAGCAGGTTGATGGCTTCAATACTTTTCCCGTTCAATGTAGTATCGGCTTTGAAATACGCTACCATGGCGTAACTGAAGTGTTTAAGTCCGCGTTTTTTTAACCTTTTAATCATGTCTTCTGCAACGTATTTCCGTATGTCGGGTCGCTTCAGTCTTTCTTTTATGGAGTCCATTCCATCGGCCAATACTTCGTCGGGTAATAACGTGCTGAGCGAGGTGCTGCTGGCAGTGTAAGGATATTGATCTATCGTAACATCTATTCCGTCTTTTCTCGCTTGTTCAATCAACTGCAGTGTTTCAGTGGAACGCTTCCAGTTTTGTTGCCCGCTTAATTTAAAATGAGAAATCTCTACGGGTATGCCGGCTTCTTTTCCAATAAACAATGCTTCCTGTATTGCCTGAACAACGCTGTCTCCCTCATTACGAATGTGAGATGTATATACACCATTAAAGGAAGCGGCTGTTTTTGCCAGTTGCAGCACCTCTAACGTAGAGGCATAGGTGCCGGGAATATATATCAGCCCGGTAGATAACCCCACAGCGCCGTCTTGCATGGCTTTTGCCACGATGGCTTCCATTCTTTTTAGTTCTTCGTTTGTTGGAGCACGGTTAGCTGAACCTAATATAGTCTTGCGTACATCATTATGACCGATGAGGGTGGCAACATTGACAGATAATTTCAGGCTATCAACAAATTCGGCATATGTATGGATATCGGTTTTTGAACTGCCGCAATTTCCGGTGATTACCGTAGTGACGCCATCATAAATAAAATTATCTGCCGTCGGCGTTCTAACTTCATCCCCCTCAATATGTGTGTGTACATCTATAAAGCCAGGTGCAACCATTAGTCCTTTCGCGTCTATCACTCTTGTTGCAGGCGCGTCGATAATTCTATTTACCGCGACTATTTTCCCATTCTTAACAGCAATATCACCATAAAACCAGGAATTGCCTGTTCCGTCTATAATCTTACCATTTTTTATAAGCAAGTCGAATTTTTCCTGTGAATAGGTGCTGTGACAAATCAACAGTAATAGTAGTATTTTTTGCAAGGTGGAGACATTCATTTATGTAAAATACTGTTTCTTTTTAAAGAGGAAAAAAGGATTTTTACGACGGTATCTGTTACGAGGTTTCTATTAAGATATTAAACCATAATTTTAATTACGATAAAAATCATATAAACTGTTGATAAATGTCAGGTTTTACATGGTATGTCTTTAATACTTTTACCTGAGCAAGTGAATATTGAAATAACAAATGTAATACGGTAAGTTTTTATAATCAGTAACCCCTAAGCCAATGACAATTGCAGGAACCTCGTGTTCCTGCTTTTGCTTTTGAGCTATGAGCCGTGAGCTATGAGGGATGAGCTATCGGGTATGAGCTATAAGTAAGCTGCTTTTTTAGAAGTACCTTCCTTAAATGGTAACATACGTACAAGTCGGTAATTTTATTATACGACTTTAAATAATTAATTTGCTCATACTTCACACTTCACTTCCATATGTTAAAGACCATTATCCTTACACTCTTTCTTTTAATTTTCCACGGCGACAACAAAAATTTCCAGACATTAAACAGTAAAGACGACGGATATCGCGGTATCTGGTACAGCAACGAGCCTTCAAAAGATGAATACGTTTATAAATATAGCGGTGGCTTAGGTACTTACCCGGCGAATCATTATCCTTTTTCCATTTACATACCTAAAGTCAATAAAACATTTTTCTGTTTTGGCGGAACAGACAAGGAAGGAAAAACACTTTTGCATGAAATATCTTACTATGATCATTTAACAGGATTGGTTCCACGCCCTACCATACTGTTAGATAAAGAAACGGATGACGCGCATGATAACCCTGTCATGAATATTGATGAAAAAGGATACATCTGGATTTTTTCTACCTCGCATGGAACAAACCGTCCTTCCTATATTCATCGAAGCAGTAAACCCTATAATATAGAAAAGTTCGAATTGGTAGCTGCGACAAAAGAGGAAAATGGAAAAGAAGTGCCCCTCAATAATTTTTCGTACCTCCAGAGTTGGTATACTCCAGGTAAAGGCTTTTTAAATCTATTTACGCATTATGATGAAAATGTAATACCCGGGTACCCTAAAAAGCCGCGGCGTACTATCAGTTATATGAAAAGCCAGGACGGCATCAAATGGTCTGAATGGTATGACATTGGAGCTATTCAGGAAGGGCATTACCAAACCGGTGGTCAATTTGGAAATAAGATAGCCACCAGTTTCAATTTTCATCCATACAAAGGAACCCAGGCCGGGTTGAACTTCCGCTCTAACATTTACTTTCTCCAAACGATTGATTTTGGCAAGACCTGGCAAACCGCCGATGGTAAATCTATTACCCTGCCATTGAAGGAAATCAAAAATCCGGCGCTGGTAAAAGATTATTTTTCGCAGGGGTTAAACGTATATATTAACGACCTGGCTTTTGATGCAAAAGGCAATCCGGTAATTTTATATATTACCAGTAAAGGGTACGAAGCAGGTCCTGAAAAGGGGCCGCGTGCCTGGTATACCGCCCGCTGGAACAAGGGTAACTGGGAGGTTCTTCCTGTTACTGTTTCAGATAACAATTATGATATGGGTTCTTTATATATTGAGAAAGATGAAACCTGGCGGATCATTGCGCCAACTACTGATGGTCCACAATTATTTAATACGGGAGGAGAAATGGTAATGTGGGTTAGCCTCGATAAAGGTAAAAACTGGAAGTCTACGCCAATGACCAATCATAGCCTGAAAAATCATTCCTATCCACGAAGGCCGGTAAATGCACATCCTGATTTTTACGCCTTCTGGGCTGATGGGGATGCGAGAAAGAAATCGGCTTCGTCTTTTTATTTTTCAAATAAGAAGGGAGAAGTATTTGTATTACCAAGGGATATGCAGAGTGAAACGGCAAAGCCGGTTCGTGTGAAATAGGTGTGAGGTGTGAGGTAGGAGGTATGAGGGATGAGGTATGAGGGATGAGGTAGGAGCAATAAACAAGCACGAATTAATTATTACAGATCTGTTTTCTTTTTACCTTATACCTCACTCCTAACTCCTCACTCCTCACACCCTGAACCTTACTCCTCCTTCGACCCTACAAACCAGTGTTCCTTGTTTTTAAATAATACATTAAACGTAGTTAATGATCCGTAAACCCGGGTTATATACTGTTGAAGATTTACTTTCTCCTGGTCACTTAATTGTTTATTCGCATTTACCTGTTGCTCCAGCACCCTCAGGCGGTCGCGCAGCATCACTATTTTGTGAAAGAAAATATCAATGGGAATCTCTTTTGGTTTCTGGGTTGTATCCTTTGGCTGGAGCAACATTGTTCCGCCTATCCAACGATCACCCAGTGGAACTATTTCCTGTGTATCATTCCATAGCCGTAAAATTTTTAAAAGTGATTTTTCTACTGCTGAAGTAGTTTCAATTTCCAGTGTTACATTCTCCGGTATTATTTCTTCGAGTTTAGTATCTGTTTTATCGATTTCTTTAATGCCATGGTAAATAAAAGAAATAAGGTAGGTGGCATATTTCACACCAACGATAACCCCAGGACCATGAGCTGTATGTTGCAACCGTGTTCCGATGCCTAACGTAGTTTGATCCATACCAGGGTTTTTAGGATTAGTAAATTACAGAATGATGAGGATAAAATTCAACATTAATCATTTATGGCCTGGTACACGAGAACTTTAAAAAGATCGCCCAGGCTTCCATAGCGTGTGGGATAAATATTTCGGTACAGCAATGCTACCATTTTTTCTTTGGGATCAACCCAAAAAGTAGTGGCGAACATACCTCCCCATTCGAACACACCTTCCTGCGTTGGTAGAATTGCGCTGCCTTTTTCAGTGGTAACGCCAAATCCTAAACCAAATTTATTACTTCCCCTGCTCAACTCGCCGATCTGGTTCATGGTCATCATTCGAACACTATTGCGGGATAAAATCCTTTTGCCATTATATTCACCGCTATTCAATAACATCTGCAAAAAAATAGCGTAATCGTAGATGGTTCCCGATAAACCACCACCGCCGGAAAAGAAAGTTCCAGCGGTATTAGGATAATCCCTGATAAACTCCCCATTGATGTTAATTTTTTCGCGCATTTTGACCGCTTTACCCGTAACGGCATCCTCGGTATATAACTGCACCAGTCGATTTTGTTTTTCTTTGGGCAGATAAAAATAAGTGTCCTTCATACCCAATGGATCGAATATCCGTTGTTTAAAAAATTCTGCTAACGACAACCCGGAAACCACTTCAATAAGATATCCTAAAACATCGACGTTCAAACCATATGTCCATTTTTCACCGGGTTGGTGAAATAAGGGCAGCGGGCCCAGGGCTTTGATTTTATCTGCCAATATAAATTTATCTACACCAATGCCATCGATAATTCCAGCTTTGGCATAAATTGCATTTGCTTCTTTTGAGCCAATCTGGGCGTATCCAATGCCTGAGGTATGCGTGAGAAGGTCACGAATAGTAATTTCCCTTTTTGCCGGGATGGTGGTATAACTGCTGTCGATCGGATTAAATTTATCCAATACCACCGGTTTGCTAAAGGAAGGTATATACTTTGAAATCGGATCATCTAACATAAAACGTCCTTCTTCGTACAGCATCATCACGGCCACACTGGTAACTGCTTTTGTTTGTGAAGCCATGCGAAAAATAGCGTCCTTTTTCAGCGCGGTTTTGTTTTCAACATCGTTATAACCGAAAGACTCGTAATAGGCAACTTTTCCATTGCGAACCACCAGGGCAACAGCGCCGTTCATGCGCCCGCTGTCAACATATTGTTGTAAAACCTTGCTTATCCTTTGTACCCTTTCTGAAGACATCTTTGCTGCCTCCGCAACACCGGTTTTTTCAGGTGTGAAATGTATAGTGCCTGTCTGTGCCATGGAGAACTGACAAAAGACGAAAAGAGAATAGAAACCGGCAAAAAGATTCTTCATATTGTATCTGTTTGAAATAACAAGTTACTTAAAACATAGATGTGTAAATTATAGGTGCAAAAAAATATGGAGCAGAGTCTGTGTAGGGGGAAGAACCTGGACTAACCACATTGACAAACCATTAAAGTTAAAAAGGCTAAAAGCTGCCCAATTTACTTGCAGGGAAAACGGTTCGGTACCTGCTGTAAGATTGTTTAATGTAAGAATAAAATTCGTATTCACTGCTTAGCTGCGTGAATTCATAGGTGGGCCGGCAAAGCTTCATAAACCTTTCCAGGTCTGCTCCGCTGAGTGAAGTGATTTTTTTTACTATGGTTTTATTAAACCTGTGATCGATATATTTATCCTCTTCTTCCGCCACCAGCCGGCGCTGAAAACTTAACATGCTTTTGTTTTTCCTGAAACGAAACACGTTAATAAGCTGATCCAGATCAAGGCCAACGCCTGCGCCCCCCGATCCCATAGGACTGGTTGAAATACCCAGGCCAGGCTTTTTATAATTAAACGCTTTCGCATAATCTAACCGGTTTTGCGCAGAATCGAACTTGTAACTGGGGGGCATCACCAAAAATTCGGGCAGGATATTAGTTTGAACATGAAGTGAAATATCAAAGCCGCTTACATTACTCATCGTTTTCACAGCAAATTTTACAGTAGGCTTTCCGAGGTATGAAAAGTAAATAGAATCATTTTCATTTACTTCCATGGTATAATTGCCAAGGTCGTTTGTAGCAGTGCCTTTTCCCGATGTGCTCATAACACTCACCCCCGCCAGGGGCCTTGTCTTCGACATATCGTAAACAGACCCTCTGACGGTTACCTGCGTTACCTGGCAAAATAATGCACTGCCTGCCCCTGACAAACAAACGATACTAATTAATAAGACTTTAAACCAGAAAGCAGTTAACAAAAGGTAAATTTTTCGATTGTAATGTTACATTAACTAAGCTAATAGTAGATAATGATAGGAATGTTTTAACAAAAAGGTATGAGGTATGAGTTTAGCTCTCAGCCGTCAGCTCTCAGCGATCAGCTTGGTCTCCAGGTTGGTCCGATGTCATAATGTAAATAACGTAGCAGGTATGAGCTTCGCCATCTTGTTATTTAATAAATTGGAGAATATTTATATTAATAGAACAATTGGATGACTCATAACCGTCTGCTCATACCTCACACCTTTTATATAACATCCGCCAATAAACAGAATTATGATCCAATG
>JBDSBP010000172.1:0-13921 GCA_039921525.1 Chitinophagaceae bacterium
ACCACGGGATCCATACGGGCAGCAATAGACGCCGGGATTATACCGGCAAGTATGCCAATGGCTATGCAAATGGAAACTGCCAGGGCCATAATTCCTACGGAAATAAAAATGGGGAAATTTAAAAAAGACGAAATTATAAGCGTAAGAATAAATACCAGTAATATACCAACGGCGCCACCCAGGATGCATAAGAAAGCCGACTCCATCAAAAATTCCATCATTATGGTGGATCGTTTTGCGCCGATAGCTTTTTTTAAACCGATTTGGCTGGTTCTTTCACGAACGGTCACAAACATAATATTGGCAACACCAAACATGCCCACAATTAATGAAAGTCCTGCTATTGCCCAGCCACCTGTATTGATACCGGAAAAAAGGTTTTCTGTTAATTGCTTAAAGGGCTCTATGTCATTCAAACTGTAGTTATCTTCTTCGGTTGGCTTTAATTTACGAATGGAGCGCATAGCGGCAGTAAGTTCATCTTTTAACTGGGCAATGGAAACATTATCATATCCTTTTATAATGATCATGGGACTGGCATTTTCTTCTTTGGCCATCGTTTTTAAGAACCCATATGGCATTATAATGCAATTATCAAATTTCCACATATCCATAAAGCTCTGGCCCTGTTTCCTGATCAGTCCTACAACATTGCCTTTTTTACCCCTGATTTCTATTTGCTTGCCAATTGCATTTTCAGCCTTCCCAAATAACTGCTCAGCCACTTCATAACCCAGCACAATAGAATTAGAAGCATGATCATAATCAGACTGCTGAAAATAACGTCCCAGGCCAATGTCCATTTTTTGGATGTCGGGAAACTCTTCAGAAAAACCATAATAAGTTACTCCGCTAACTAGGTTATCCTCATATTCCACTTTATCATTAGTACCTATTTTAAAAGCCATAAATTCTGCACTATGCACTTTCTGTTTTAGCATTTTCATTTCGTTAAACTTGATGGCCGGCCTTTTTGATAGCTTCCACCACTCCACATTTGGTTTATATTCCCACTTATCAAGGAAGATAGAATTGGAGCCTATTTTCTTCATATCGTTTTGAACATTCTGCTGCAGGCTGTTAACTGTCGCAAGAACGCCGATAATGCAAAATATACCAATGGTAATGCCAAATAACGACAGAAATGTCCGCAATTTATTCGACCGGAACTCCTCCAACGCCATAGCCAGGCTGGAAGCCAGTATATCTAGAAATCTAAACATTACCAAATTTACGGTTTCAATTTAAATTCAACAGGTAATTATTTAGTTTATCCGGCCTGTTGCTGATTATTCCATCAACATTTTTACTGATCAAATAACACATAATAAGAAGGGGATCTACGGTCCATAAAAATTAGCACAATGCCCTTATAATTAAAGGAGTTTTTTTATCATAGGGTTTGGATTCGTAGATCATTTACAAATAATAATTTACGTATCTAGCCGACAACATTGATATATATCTTGAAAATACTCTTTTACATCATCTTCTTAATTACCTTCTTTTGAGATAAATTCAAAGAGAGAAAACATGGTAACCGGCTGGAAAACGCATGTTCGGCCTTATATTCTTTTCAAATATCCCAAAAACACTACTGCCGCTGCCACTCATGGATGCATACAATGCCCCATGATCATACAACTGATCCTTAATTAATTTTATTTCCGGGTATTTTTTAAATACAGGTAGTTCAAAATCATTTATAAGTAAATCTTTCCAGGTGCTAACAGGTTGAAGAATGATATCTTTTAACCGTGCCATTGCCTTCGAAGCCGATCCCTCCCCAGGGGTATCTATTTGAGAAAAGGCCCAACCGGTATTCACGGTTATTCCACAATTTACGAGCATGAAAGAATAGCGGGATAAATCAAGTGAAACAGGTTCCAGTATTTCACCCCGGCCGGTGGCAAAACATGGTGTATTGATTATGAAGAAAGGGCAGTCACTCCCCAATTTCGAAGCGTAGTTTATTAATTCCAAGCTTGACAGGCCCAGGTTAAACAGGGTATTTAGTAACGTTAGTACAAAAGCCCCATCGGCGCTTCCACCGCCTAAACCGGCACCCATGGGAATGGCTTTATGTAAATGCATTTTAAGAGAAGGCAATCCGGGATAATCTTCCTGCAATAGGGGATAGGCTTTCATGCATAAATTATCCTTGTTGTCGCCGGGAACGGGTGTACCACTTGCGGAAAAGGTAACGGAACCCGTTATATCATCTGTTGAAAGAGGAGTACTTTGTACGTCACGAATTATTTCCAGTGCATCCGTAAAAGCTAACGGATAAAAAATAGTTTCCAGGTTGTGATACCCGTCATTTCGTTTATTGATGATAGATAGACCAAGATTTATTTTGCAATTAGGAAATGCGATCACTGGTTAATGATTTCTGGTTTCAGTATACAATTAACAATAATAACTACAGCAAACCAGCAGGAGGAACTATTTTTTCCGTCTTGCAATCTCATCGCGGATGGTGATGGCACGAATATAATCTTCATGTTCCAGCACCTCGTTAAGTAATGTATTCAACTCTTCCAGCGACATGGAATGGAGATCTTCATTGCCGGAAATTTCATTTGTAGTGTCTACAGAGCCCTTTTTCTTTTTACCGGTATCTTCCATCAATATGCCGGCACTGTCAAGAATATGTTCGTAGGTGTAAATGGGGCAACCAAACCGAACGGCTAAGGCAAGTGCATCAGAGGTTCGGGAATCTATTTCCACGGTGTCGTGCTCACTAACGCAAACCAGTTTCGAATAGAAAATTCCTTCCTGCAGGTCGCTGATAATAATTTCCGTTAGATCTACGTTAAAAGCGCTCATGAAATTTTTCATAAGATCATGAGTAAGCGGTCGGCTGGGTTGCATTTTTTCCAACGCTACCGCAATGGCCTGGGCTTCAAAACCACCAATTACAATAGGCAGGCGACGCAATCCATTTACTTCACCCATCACAACAGCATACGAATGCGTTTGCGTGATGCTATGTGAAAGGGCCACTATTTCCAATTCTATCTTTCTCATAACCTAACCCGCACGCGGGAGTATATTTTTTAGTGAAAAGCAAATATAAAAATTAAAGCCTTTCAAAAAATTGAAAGGCTTCTAAAATTAAATTATTTAAATACCATTTTAATGTTATATTGGTTTGTTAAATTCCCTTCAGCTTTTTAACGGCTTCCGTTATTTTCGGCACCACCTCAAAAACATCTCCTACAATTCCATAATCAGCTGCTTTAAAAAATGGCGCTTCGGCATCTTTATTAATTGCTACAATTATTTTACTTCGGTTTACACCGGCTAAATGCTGAATGGCCCCTGAAATACCCAATGCTATATAAAGGTTAGGAGCAATGGCCAAACCAGTTTGCCCTACATGTTCATGGTGCGGTCTCCAGTTAGCATCCGCCACAGGCCTGCTGCAGGCAGTTGCTGCTCCTAGCGCATGTGCCAGGTCCTCTACCAATCCCCAATTTTCCGGACCCTTTAATCCCCGCCCACCGCTTACTACAATCTCCGCTTCACTGAGTGGTACTTCACCCGTTACTTTGTTCACTGCTGTTACTTTAACGGAAGGGTTATCCATTTCCACCGCCAGAGGTACCACCTCTGCCACCCCTGATCCTTCCATTACCTTGTAGGCATTCGGATTCAACGATATTATTTTAATGGTTGTATTCAAGGAAACATTTGCGAAAGCCTTGCCACTAAATACGTTTTTTCTTACTACAAATCCATTGCTGGTATCAGGCAGCGCAATAGCCCCTGCAACCAGTCCGGCTTTTAATCGGGCCGATAACCGCGGTGCTATGGCTTTGCCATCTGCATTATTCGAAAAAATGATAACATCGGCTCCAATAGAAGCAACAGCCTGCGCGATTACATTCGTGAATAACCTGACATCAAAATGATGGAGTACTTCATTATCGATATGATAAATTTTTGCAACTCCATATTTTCCCAAAGCCGTAAGATCGTCGCTAACGGAACCTAATACTATACCCGCTGCATCCCTTCCCATTTGTTTGGCTAAAGCGGCACCGTAACTCAGTACTTCCAGGGATGTTTTCCGGATCTGGCCATCTGCCTGATCAATAAATATTAATACTGACATACGTGTAATTTGATAAAATTATTTAATTCAAATATTGAAGGGGTAAGAACAGGCATGTAGTTTTGGTTGCCTTGGTTATCATACTAAAAAACCTTGGCTTCTTCATGAAGAAGCCTTACAAGTTCTTCAGGATGATCTGCCGGAATTAATTTCACGCCTGCTTTGGGGGGCGGTAATTCAAAACTTACATATGTAGTAAGTGTTTCCGCTTCCACCGGTTCGGAGACTTTTAGCGGTTTTGTTCTGGCCGCCATAATTCCCCGCATGTTGGGAATTCGCGCTTCCGCGACACCCTTCTGGCAACTTACCAGTACAGGCAAGCTAACTTCGTTAACTTCTTCTCCCCCCTCAATTTCCCGTGTGATGGTAGCCGTGTTTCCATTTAGTTCAAATTTTATTGCCAGCGAAATAAAGGGAATGTCCAGCAATTCTGATAACATTCCACCTATAGAAGAGCCGTTATAATCAATTGTTTCTTTGCCCGTAAAAATAAGGTCGTATCCTCCCTGCCGGGCAATGTTCGCTATTTGAGAGGCTACATAAAAACTATCCTGACTTTCTGCATTCACCCGAAAGGCTTCATCCCCACCTAACGCAAGCGCTTTCCGTATCACAGGTTCCACATCAGCACCGCCCACCGTAACCAGGTGAATAATTACAGCCGGATCTTTTTCTTTTAATTCAATAGCTCTAACTAAAGAATACCACTCATCATATGGATTGATTATCCACTGAACACCCGCCTGTGCAAATTTCGTATTGTTATCTGTGAAGGCTATTTTTGCCGTAGTATCGGGCGTTTTAGTAATACAGACTAATATCTTCATATGCCAATTATTGATGATTAAATAAAGTTGTTTATGCAACTAATACAAAGATAAGGGTTGTGGGAATAGTACGATAAAAAAATTATGAGTTTGGCGTTCGGCTGTCGGCTATCAGCTATCGGCTATCAGCTATCATGCAGAAGAAGAATGAAATTAACAATAGATGCATACCTCTAACTATTATACGCTAATTTGCTCTGTAAAACCTCTGCCGATAGCCGAAGGCCGATAGCCGATAGCCTTTCCCCAGAACTCAACCCGCATCTATGGATAGAATAGAATCATTAAAAAATTTCCTGAAAGATAGCCCTGATGATAATTTTTTGCAACACGCCCTTGCATTGGAATACATCAAAGCCGGCAATGAGGTGGGGGCCAGGACGTTGTTTGAAACAATACTCTTAAGAGATCCTGAATATACCGGATCATATTACCACCTGGCTAAATTACTTGAAAGAACAGGTGAAACAGAGGAAGCTATCAAAGTATATGAAACAGGTATGGTATATTGTAAAAAGGCTGGTGACAATCATGCATATAACGAGTTACAAGGGGCTTACGAGGATCTTGTTTTTTAAATCCGATGGGGTGACCCCGACCCTGAAAATCACATTTTAATAATCCTTTTCAATGAATTTGTTGCAGCGGTTCCTGGAATTTATTAAAGAAGAAAATCTTTTCCACCGGAATGATCATTTATTACTGGCAGTTAGCGGTGGAGTAGATTCAATGGTTTTATGTGAATTATGTAAGCAGGCAGGTTTTAATTTTATGATAGCTCACTGCAATTTTCAATTAAGAGGAGAGGAGAGCAAGAGGGATGAACAATTTGTACATGAGCTGGCATCTAGACATGGAGTTGCACTGGTTGTAAAACTATTCGATACTCATCAATATATGACCGAAAATAAAGTCTCGCTACAGGTGGCTGCCAGGGAATTGCGCTATGCATGGTTTAATAATCTGTTGGAAGGGAAGGGGGAAGAAATGGCAACCTTTGTCGCTAGCCCGGAATCTACTTCCGCCTCAATTATTAATACCCCGAAATACTTACTCACCGCCCACCATGCTGACGATAATATAGAAACCATGCTGATGAATTTTTTCAAAGGAACAGGCATTTCAGGATTAAGAGGAATATTACCTAAACAGGGCAACACCTTAAGGCCGCTCTTGTTTGCCCACAAAACAGCTATCCTCGATTTTTGCAACGAAAATAATCTTTCATATGTGGAAGACTCTTCCAACGAATCGGACAAATATACCCGCAACTTTTTCCGACACCAGTTATTGCCTGCTATTCAAAAAGTATTTCCCAGGGTGGAGGAAAACCTGGCAAAAAATCTAATACGATTTCGGGAGATTGAAAAATTATACATTCAGTCGGTTCAATTGCATAAGAAAAAATTATTGGAGGCAAAAGGAAATGAAGTTCATATTCCCGTTTTGAAGTTGAAAAAAGCCTCGCCCTTAGAATCCTTAACATATGAAATTATTAAGGATTATGGATTTTCGGCCCGTCAAACCGGGGAAGTAGTTGACTTGTTAGATAGCCAGTCGGGTAAATTTGTTCAGTCTGCCACCCACCGCATCATTAAAAACAGAAAATGGCTAGTCATTTCACCGGCTGATACGGCAAATTCTCAAACCATAATTATTAATGGGGGAGATAAAAAGTTGGTTTTTGAAGAAGGGCTTTTGGAGTTCAAGGAACTCCTGGTTTCTGAGAGCAGCCTGCCGACAGACAATGCTATAGCGTATTTGGATGAAAGCGAAGTAGTATTTCCCTTACTGCTCAGGAAACGCAAACAGGGTGATTACTTCTATCCCCTGGGAATGCAAAAAAAAAAGAAGCTAAGCCGGTTTCTCAGCGATCAGAAACTTTCATTAACTGCCAAGGAACATGTTTGGTTGCTGGAAATGAATAAAAAGATAATCTGGGTAATAGGACAACGAATCGATGACCGTTTTAAAATAACAGGAAAAACCAAAAAGGTGCTACAGGTAACTTTTAGCCCTACCGATTCAAAATAACATTTATAAAAATTTGCACCGTATCATAATTTGAAAAAAGTTTGGTAGCTGCTATAGTAAAGATCAACCCATAAATAGCTCCTGTAAAATGGGCGCCATGGCCTATGTTATCCCTTCCTCTCTTAGCCATGTACGCAGATAGTGCCAGGAAGATAACTCCAAATATGTAACCCGGGATTGGTATCGGGATAAAAAACAAGTATAAAGAAAGTTTGGGATCAATGATAATACTGGCAAAAAGGATTGCTGATACTGCACCGGAAGCCCCTAGCGCCCTGTAGGAGAAATTGTTTTTATACTTGAAATAATCAGGTAGGGTTGAAATAACTAGTGCGGATACATATAATACCAGGTAAAATATCCTGGCCTTATCAGCAAAAATATCATACCTGGAAAAAGTGTATTTTTCCAAAACACTTCCAAAGGAATATAATGTGAACATATTAAATATTACGTGTTGCAGATCGGCGTGTATCAAGCCATAGCTCAAAAACCGATAATATTGACCGCGGCTATTGATTTCTGCTGGCCAGAAAAGCAAATCTTCTTTAACTTTCTCTCTATTGAAAGCTACGAAAGTAAACAGGCAGGTAACTATGATGATCGTTAGAGTTATAGAAAACATCAAAATAAGTTAAGGTTGTAAGAAAAGCCGAATATCGTAAAAATTTACGAGTGATGATACTTTTCGTGCCTGATGATGGTGCAGGCCCGGTAGAGTTGCTCTGCAATGATCAGTCTAACCAGTTGATGCGGGAACACTAATTGCGATAAAGACCAGGTAAAATCTGCTCTTTTTAAAACTGCTTCATCCAATCCGAAAGCGCCGCCTATTAAAAAAACCAGGTGCCTTGTGCTATTATTGGCCCTGGTTTGTATGAGGCTGGCCAACCCCTCCGAATTTACTTGCCGGCCCCGTTTATCTAATAGTATTAAAAAATCATCTTTTTTCAGCCAGTCCATAATAAGATCACCTTCCTTTTTACGAAGTTCCATTTCTGACAACGCACCCGCATTCCTCGGTGAAGGAATGATATGCCAACTCACAGGATAATAATGTGTAATTCGTTTTGTAAAATCATCTACACCATTTTTTACATATACTTCATGCGCTTTTCCTATTGCTGCTATTGTAAGTTTCATGCTTACGGGAATTAGTTTAATGTTTACGGTTCAACCTTTAAAGTTGATTGTCCGTTTCAATTTCAAAATTTTTTATAAAATTAAGTTTTACCTGGTTATTATTTTCCGGTCTTCGATAGCCGCGGTTTCTTACCTGGCTAACCGTAAAACGACAAAGAATTTTCCGATGGACTTTTTATTTGTACTTTCCCATATTGACCGGGAACGGTATATAACCCAGGCAGGATTACTAATCAATTGTTTCACCTGATGAAGAAAAGAACGTTTAAACAGGATTTATTCATACTACTTTGCTGTTTTGTCATTTCAAGGGTGATTGTCAAATTGTTGGGTGTTTCCTTTGATTTCAATGCGCTGTACGAATACTGGCAGTACCTGGATGTAACCAGTTTATCAAATAATTTACTGCAAAGCCTCTGGTACCAGCACTCACAACCCCCGGTATTTAATCTTTTGTTAGGAATTGTTTTAAAATGCAGTGGCAACTATGTACAGCCTGTAATGGAATCTTTGTTAATCATCATCACTTTTTGTAATGGCTTATTTCTTTTATGCATCCTGAGAGCCATCCTTTATAAAAGGAATCTTTCTCTGATTTTTTCATTGCTGTACGTGCTAAGCCCCGCCACCATTTTATTTGAGAACGAACTTTTTTACACCACCTTTCTATCTTTCTTATTACTTATGTCTGTATTTTATATCGTAAAATTTAATAATAGGCAGAGCTGGCAAAACGTTATGGGCATCTTTGTATCATTAAGCCTGGTGTGTTTAACAAAGAGTATGTATCACATAATATGGCTCGTGGCAATTTCAGGTATTCTGCTATTTGCAAGGTGTAGAAAAAATGGCTTTAATAAGATATTAATAGGTGCGTTTTTTTCTATCATGGCTGTGGGAGGTTGGTACTTAAAAAATTATTGGATATTCGGCAGCTTTTCTGCTTCTTCCTGGACGGGAATGAATTTATCCCGGGTTGTTTTTCAGAATATTGAAATAAAAGATACAACTACGATCGCTTCTGTACATCCATTTTTGCCCATAGCTAACTATAAAAATTATATATCTGATGAGTATAAAATAAAATATATTGGCATCAATGACCGTATCTTGCTTGACGAAACAAAAAATGACCATTTTATCAACATGAATAATGCCGGCTTCCTTGACGTGTCAACAAAATACATGGATGCTTGCGTAAGGCAGGTACAGGCGCACCCGGTTTCTTATCTCAAAAATGTTTCTACTGCATTCATCATTTTTTTTACGCCAGCCTCCAGCTATTTTAAGGTGAAAGATAATAATCATCGCATGAGGTACTACGATATGATTTATTCTTTCAATCCTTCTCATATTTTTGATGATAAACAACAAATGAAACAATCGCTCGCTCTGGCAGCTGTTCCAAAATTCCTTATTTACTGTTTTGTATTTTTTATTGTGGTAAGAAATAGTTTGAGGGCAACATACTTCCCTGTCTTTAATATATTTATTATAGCAACCATCCTATTTACGCTGGTAGTTAGCAGTTTGTTTGAATATGGAGAAAATATGCGATTCAGATATGAGATAGAACCGCTTTTCCTTATAGTGGCAGCACAGGCAGTGGCTTCGATAAAACGTTATGCAAATAACGAAGTGGAAGGCACTGAAGGTATCGGGTAAGAAAACGCTAATTGTTTGCACAAAGAAATTAACAGGAATGGCAGGTTTAGAAGACGATAAACAGATTATAAAAGAAAAAAAATCCTTTTCCATATTGGGTCTTGCAAACCGTGCAGGTTTGGATGGGTTTATCCTGACACTGATAGCCATGATATTACTTGCATGGTTGTGGCCGGAAGCCGGAGAGAAAAAAAGTCCGTTACACCTTACGGATATAGCTAATTACGGTGTTTCGCTTATCTTCTTCTTTTACGGGTTACGGCTAAATACGGAAAATCTTAAAACAGGGTTGATTAAATGGCGTTTACACCTGGTGGTGCATTTCACCACCTTTATCATTTTCCCATTATTGGTTCTTTCGGGCAAAATTTTATTTGAGAGGGAAAGCAGTCAAACCTTATGGTTAGGTGTGTTTTTCCTTGCCAGTCTTCCTTCTACGGTATCTTCTTCAGTAGTAATGGTATCTATTGCCGGTGGAAATGTTCCTGCAGCGATATTTAATGCGAGTATCTCAAGCCTGCTGGGTGTGTTTATCACTCCCTTATGGATCGGACTGGTGATTCATGCACAATCGGATGGTTTTGATTTATATATTGTAATAGCCAAGCTTACCGTACAGGTATTGGTTCCCGTTATACTGGGAATGCTCCTCCATAAAAAATGGGGACGTCTTGCTGAAAAAAATAAGAAGCAGTTACGTTACTTCGATCAAACCATCATCCTGTTGATAGTGTATACATCATTTTGCGAATCGTTTGTAAAGAAAATGTTCAGCGGTTTTAATATTTCAACGTTATTAATTGTGGGAGCAAGTATGATCGGATTATTTCTACTGGTATACAATATTGTGAAAGTTATCTGCATGTTGCTCGGCTTCAATCGTGAAGACCGCATCACTGCCGTGTTCTGCGCCTCCAAGAAATCTTTGGTTCATGGTTTAGTAATGTCCAGGGTACTATTTTCCGGAAGTGATATGATTGGTATTGTTCTGTTGCCTCTAATGATCTACCATGCGCTTCAACTAATAGCAGCCAGCATCATTGCACAGTCTATGGCAAAAAATTAATGGTTAATTGTTAATTATTAATTATTAATTATTAGTGCTCCTATTGATATACCTTGCGCCGCTGCAAAACCATTAACCATTAACCATTAACCATTAACCATTAACCATTAACCATTAACCATTATTTCTCGTATCTAAATTTCACAGCCGCACTTTTCTGTTCACTGGAAGACAAATATATCTCATATTTTTTTTTACCGGAGGTAACTACCATCAGGGCAGTATTGGGGGGTATGGAGCCCAGGTTTTCAGCATACATGATCATTTTATAATCTTTCGATTCCTGTATGGGAATATCTAATGTAATCGGTTTATCAGATAGCCCCTTCTTATACAATATCAATTGGTCATTTAAAAAGACTGAAATGGTATCCCCGTCTATCTGGCCATTATCATACAACTCAACTTTAACGCTGGCCGTTTCTAAATCGATCGTCTGTATTAATTCAACCTTTCTTGATGCAGGAACCAGGCTCTTCTGAATAGTAGCCAATTGCTCATTCTGTATTATTTCTCCTCTTTTGAAGGAAGAGGAAACAACTCTTTTCAGGTAAATAGTGCCAGGTGGACAAGCATTCATTAGCCCCATCTCCGAACCTTTCCAGGTTCCTATAAGTTGTTCTTCATTATTTTTTTTACTCCAGGTTAGATCGTACGTTTTAATACAGGGTATACAATTACTCGGAATTTTATATTCCAACACTTTATTCTCACTAAGTATCATCCCCTTCGTTTGCTTATTTAACAAGCCGTTAAAGTTAAGTTTAACGTACCTGGTGGTATCATAATAAATATAGGTTACTCCTTCAACCTGGTTCGCGCCTATCTGCATTTGCAGTTCAATAAAGTATTTGGAATAACAACCGCCCGGGTTCTGCGTCAGTTCCCCACGCCAAATACCATTTACGTCCTGGCCAAACACACCAGACATTGAGCAGCAGCTTATCAAAAAACCCAGGAATTTAAAGTTCAAAGTTTACAGTTTAAAGTTTAAAGTTGAAGTTCGATTGTTCAATAGTTTCTAATCAGGGGTTCTATTGCTCCAAACGGATATAAGCAGTATCAAAATCACACCTGCCTTAATAAAAATCTTGTTTGAAGATGCGCTATAAAAATACATTTCCTGAACTCACCACTGCTTCTATCACTGAATTTAATCTTTAAACCTTAAACTTTAAACTAACTCATTTTTTCTCAAACTTGAAAATAATAACTGCATTTTTTTGTTCTGTAGATGTTATACGAACCTCGTATATTTTGTCTCCTGCTCTTACCACCATTAACGAAGTATTTGGTGGGATATCGCCTTCATTCTCTGCAACCATTACTAGTTCATGGAAGTCATTATTTTCATCCATCGTGAATTTAAAATTAATTGGCGTGGTAGTAAGCATCTGTTTAGTCACCACTTGTTTTTTATCAAGGTACACTGAAACAGTATCATGGTCGATGGTTCCGTTATCATACAAATTGATGGATACCTCGTTGGTATTGATAGTAATTGTCTTTATCAATTCCATTTCACGGGTTGTCAGAACCTTTGGCACCACTATCAGCGCTGGTTTCTTAATTAAAAGAAGTGTTTTCCTGCCCGTATCTGTCTCCGGATTTTCTTTGGCAGGTTCGAATGCTTTAGGTACAACCGGCTTGATAGTAGCTACAGGATTTTTGGGTGGCAGGTTCGTTGGAACCTGCTTTTGCGCTGTGCTATTTTTACCTGCAGGATTATTTGCTTTTGGTGGAGTAACCGCTTTTTTTTCTGGGTTAGTCTTTGCTATTGGAGGGCTGGAAGGCTTTACGACCGGCAATTTTGAAGTACTTGCTGTTGGAGGTTTGGCGGCTGGCTTGGCCGGAGCAACTTTCACCACCGACCCACCGGGCCTTTTTGCCAGGGGCTTCTTTGCTATAGTTTTATTGGTAGTATTCTTTTTGGCTAAACTGTCAATATTTTTTTTAGGCTCGATGGCTAATGACCTGTTTTTTTCCGGAGACCTTTTTGTAAGAAAAGGTTCTTTATAAAAATCGGATGTTAGCACTTTTCGTAATAAAACAGTGCCTCTTCCGCAAAATACGGAGTCTTTTTCTCCATAACCGGTCCACGTGCCTTCCAGAAATTCCTCCTCATCATTCTTTGAATACTGCAATTTATAACTCATTACACAGGCCGAACCGAACTGCATTTTTAACTCTACAATTTTTAATTCTTCCAACCATACCTTCCCGGTTTTTGGATTAAAAGTTCCGTTGGCTACGGCTTTACCATAAAACAATGTCGTTTTATAAGAATAGGTTACCGAATTAAAAGCTTTATCATGCTGGTCTAACTGCACTTCCAGTTTATACCTGTCATTTGGATTTAATAAATATTGAAGCCGGTCGGTAGATATAAAACTTCCTCTCCAAATGCCTGAAAGATCCTGGGCATAGGTAAACGTAGTCACTAAAATAGCTATTATCAAAAATGCGAATCTCATGGATGTAATTTACAATCAAAAAATAACTGTTATAAATTGCAATTTCGTGCAACCGGCTGTTTTATCTGCCAATAGTTCGTTAATTTTGCCCTCCTTAATTTGGAGGGCTATAGATATGATCAAAATTACATTACCAGATGGTGCCGTTAAAGAATATGCAGAAAAAACTTCCGCGCTTGATATTGCAAAATCAATATCTGAAGGATTGGCAAGAAAAGTACTTGCTGCGAATGTAAATGGAGAGGTATGGGATGCCACACGTCCTATTAATGAAGATGCCACGCTTAAATTGCTTACATGGGATGATGCTGCAGCCAAATCTACCTTCTGGCATTCATCAGCGCATTTAATGGCGGAAGCCGTGGAGTCATTGTTCCCTGGTGTAAAGTTCTGGGTTGGACCAGCTGTTGAAAATGGCTTTTATTATGATATGGACCTGGGCGACAGACAACTTACAGAAGAGGACCTGAGAAAGCTGGAACAGAAGATGCAGGAACTGGCGAGACAAAATAATAAATTCGAGCGCAAGGAAATTTCCAAGGCAGATGCTGTAAATTATTTTACGCAAAAATCGGATGAATATAAAATTGAC
>JBDSBP010000173.1:0-10046 GCA_039921525.1 Chitinophagaceae bacterium
GGCCTTACAATTACTACAGGTATATAATTTCATTAAAAATATTGTTTAAGATCTCGTTAGTTCAATTTCCATTCCATCATTCAACGAATGAGGTACCAGGTATGAGGTATGAGGTATGAGGTATGAGGTATGAGTAAAGCCGTCAGCCATCAGCTATCAGCTGCTTAAACTAGTTTGGGCCGGCACCACCAATTTAATATCTTTAAAATTTGTAATTCATTCATTTTCAATGGGCAAATTTATGTTATATAAAAGTCCCTCATGAATTGAGCATTCAAACGTCAGGTGAGATAACTTTAAAAAGTAGCATGATTAACTCCTTAATTATTACCAACTTGGGTTAAGTTATATAGTAGTATCCAATTTGCTAGCGCTCATATCACCAAGTAAATAACTTTTAAAATTTTCTAATTCATTCATTTTCAGTGATTAAATTTTTAGTTATACAGAAGGTACAAAGTATCAGGTATGAAGTATGAGCTTGAAGGATTGAATTTTAGCATAAAGTATGTTTCTTCCTCATACCTCACACCTCATACCTCACACCTCATACCTGGTGCCTCATATAAAGTTAGCCCTTCTTACCATATGGCTTTTATTTCCTATTTTTAAAAAAACTGTTGGCGAATTTTCTGTCAGCAATTAAATGGTATTCATAGTCATTACAATGGAAACTGAATCTTTTTTGCAACATTATTCCTCCAATGGGTTTTTTTACGACGAATTGCTGGAAGAGAATAGAAAACTTAGACCGCACTGGCGAACTTTTTTTGAATCATTCACCCAACTCGGTCTCGAAGAAATACTTAATCGTAACCAGGATATGTTACGATTGTTGAAAGAAAATGGAGTTACTTATAATATATATGGCGATCCTGCAGGTCATAACCGGCCATGGAATTTAGACCTAATACCGTTTCTTATCAACAAAGAAGAGTGGCAAAAAATTGAAACCGGACTTGTTCAGCGAGCTACTTTACTAGATCTTATATTAAAAGATATATATGGAAGGCAAGAACTTATAAAAAGAGGGCTTCTGCCCATGGAAATGGTTTACAACCATGCCGGCTTTTTACGCCAATGCTCCGGCATTCGGCAACCAGGCAAACATAGCCTTATATTTTACGCCGCAGATATTGGAAGAAGCGTAGATGGAAAAATATGGATTGTTAATGATCGCACACAAGCACCCTCCGGTTCAGGTTACGCCCTGGAAAACCGGATAGCAATGGCCCGCGTTATTCCGGAGTTTTTTGATGGATTAAAAGTTCGCAGGCTCGCTGCTTATTTTAACGCACTCAGAACGTCGCTATCCGGAATATCGCCCACCTTAAAACAGGATCTTCGCATAGTAATCCTCACTCCCGGCCCTGGTAATGAAACCTATTTTGAACATTCTTTCCTGGCTTCTTATCTTGGATTTACACTGGTACAGGGTAACGACCTGATGGTTAAAGATAATTTCGTGTGGATGAAAACGCTTGGTGGCCTGGAAAAAGTGGATGTTATTTTGAGACGGTTAGATGACGTGTACTGTGATCCGTTAGAATTAAAGGAAGATTCGCAGTTAGGTATTCCCGGTCTTTTGCAGGCAGTACGTAGCGGCAATGTAAGTATCGCCAACCCTTTAGGCAGCAGCATACTCGAAAACCCCGGATTAATGTCTTTTCTTCCTGGCATTTCCCGGCATTTATTAGGCGAAAATCTTATTATGCCTTCCATAGCTTCCTGGTGGTGTGGTCATAATAAGGAGCTTACTTATGTGCTTGATCATATTCACTCGCTCGTTATCAAAAGAATTTACAAGGATTCTACCAAAAGCACCTCTGTAGACGTGGCTACCCTTACAACTCTGCAATTAAATGACTTAAAAAAACGGATCAAGGCGTTTCCGTACTTATATGTGGGGCAGGAGAAAATTAATTTTTCGGCTGCTCCTTCGTTAATAAATGGTAAAATAGAACCCCGTAATACTTTGTTCAGGAGTTTTTTGGTTAGCAATACTGAAAGTTATACGGCAATGTCGGGGGGGCTTATTCGTACCACGGCAAAGCTGGGTAGTTTTACCATTTCTAACCAGTTGGGTGGTGTGAGCAAAGATGCCTGGATCATTTCACCGGAACCGGGCAGGGTATTAAATGTGCGTAAAGAAACAGAAACAAATCATACGAGTACGAAGAATGGAATGCTACCCAGCCATACGGCAGAAAACCTTTTTTGGGTAGGCCGTTATACGGAACGTATATTAGGGAATGCCCGCTTTTTAAGAACTGTTATGCAATTTGTAATGGAAGGAAACAGGTTGCTGGGGGAGAACGATGTCCAGGCGCAGGAATGTTTATTAATGGCTGTTACTCATTATACGTTTACCTATCCGGGGTTCCTGGAACAAGGTGAACATGCTAACACGGCAAATCCCTGGGAAGAACTGACTGATATATTAATTAATGAAAAAAGGGAGGGTAGCTTAAGTTGTAATCTTTCTCTATTCAGTATAGCCGTTTATGCAGTAAGAGATCACTGGTCAACAGATACCTGGCGGGTGCTAAGAGGGATGGAAGAAGCCTGGACAACATTTGTTAAAACCCCACACCCAGGTCATCTTCGTATGTTACAAGCCCTTGATAACCTGGTAACTTCTATGGTGGCTTTCACTGGATTAAACAGGGAAAGCATTTCGCGTGAACAGGGTTGGATCATGCTGGACACGGGGCGTAAAATTGAGCAAAGCCTTTTATTGATAACCATGTTAGAGTCCACTCTTGTGAGGAAATTAAATGAACAGGTTGAATATGACCTCCAGGAATCGTTACTGATCAGCAATGAAAGCCTGGCTAATTACCGGTACAAATACAGGGTGCCATTACAACTTCATTACGTACTCGACCTGATGCTCTTTGATCCGAATAACCCCCGTTCTTTAATATACCTGTTAGACAGGTTAAAAAAGTATTTAGAGAACCTGCCTAAAAGCCTGGCAGACCAACGACTGGCAGAACATGAAAAATTGATTCTTGAGGCCTGGACCTTTTTAAAATTGTCAGGTAAGGATCAGTTGGCAGTGCCTGGTAAATATGTAAACACGAACCTGCAAAATTTTTTAACAAGGATAAGAACGTTGCTGATGGCTATTCCTGACACCATTACAAAATCTTATTTTAAACATGCACAGAACCAGAAACAATTATTTGCTACCAATAATAGCTGAGCAAACGCCAATCCTATGATGTATCATCTAACGCATAAAACCATATATACTTACTCTAAGCCGGTAAGTTTATGCTATAATATTGCCCGGCTGGTTCCCAGAACCACTGCCCTGCAGGTTTGTAAAAAAGCATTGATAACTATCGATCCCTTGCCCGATGTATTTAATGAATACGAAGATTTTTTTGGAAATAAGGTTACGTATTTTGCCATACAACACGATCACAATGATTTGACAGTAACCGTTCAATCGGAAATAGAGAAGTTTTCCAAAGGCGCTTTAGAGATTAGCCTCTATGGCAATACCCCCTGGGAAAAAGTAAAAGCACAATTGAAGGCACAAAATGATGAATTGATTGATGCTTTACAGTATGTTCCCGAAACTGTTATGACTGCTATAAATCCCGACTTAACCGCCTACGCGGCTGAATCGTTCACTCCCGGAAGGTCTATGCTCGCTGCCACATTTGAGTTGATGCAACGGATATATAATGATTTTGAATTTACACCGGGATTTTCCACCGTCAGCACACCATTATCTGAAGTGATGAATAAAAAGCAAGGGGTATGCCAGGATTTTGCTCATCTTGCTATTGCCTGCATAAGATCATTGGGTTTACCCGCCCGTTATGTTAGCGGTTACCTGGAAACTCTTCCTCCTCCCGGCCGACAAAAACTAGCCGGTGTTGATGCTTCCCATGCCTGGTTTGCTGTGTATATCCCGGATGTGGGCTGGCTTGATTTTGACCCTACCAATAACCATATGCCGGCTGAACAGCATATTACAATCGGTTGGGGGAGAGATTATTCTGATATTGCGCCGTTAAAGGGGGTGTTGTTTAGCAGTGGGCAGCACCAGTTATCGGTGTCGGTGGATGTTAGAAGAGGAGAGGTGTGAGTTTAGCTATCAGCCGTCAGCTATCGGCTATCAGCTTTGTTCACCAGGTTGGTCCAATTTCAAACTTCCGCCAATAACCTGAGTTATGATCCAATGGCCGACCAAAACAAAAAAGAGGTCTGAAATACGGGTAGATTCCTCATTTAAGACCTGTGAGGTCGAACCCTCTTTTTAGTCGGCACAAAAAAAATTAATGAGACCTAAAAGCTTAACTAAATAACATTGGGCTTCAGCCATGGGATACAGGCAGACTTTCGATGGGCTTTTGCCCAAGTTTCTCGCCAATATTAAAGTTTCATACCGCAGTCATCCCTGGGGCTAAAGCCCAAAAAAGCATTCTTCTAAACCCAGGCATTTATGCCAGGCTTATTTAAAACCGTATCTTCCGCGTCTTTTATGTAACTAAAAATTGTCTATTTAAAAATGAATAAATGACTAATTTTTAAAAGTTATTTAAATGGTGACATTGGCCTGCCAATCGATTGCTCATACCTCATACCTCAAACCCGACATTCACACCTGATGCCAGAACTTTCGCATATCCAACGTAAACGGGTATTCTCCGTTTATAAGCGGTGCGGGTGCGTCTACCAGGTAAGGCGTTCTGTTTTGTTCAATATAATGGAGTATGGGCGCCACTGGCCGTGTTGGCTGTAAAACTCCCTGCGTATGCCCCTGTTCAAAAAACCTGTTCCCACGCCTTGACTCCGCTTCATAACTATTAACAGGAAATCTATCATAACTTCTTCCACCCGGATGTGCTACATAATAGGTACAACCTCCAATGGATCGGCTGTTCCAAGTATCGATAATATCAAAAGTTAACGGTGTATCAATACCGATGGTAGGATGCAGCGCAGAAGGAGGTTGCCATGCGCGGTACCGTATGCCTCCAATGAATTCCCCCTTTACATCTGTTTTAACAAGGGGAAGCCTGTTGCCATTGCACATTATTATATAACGTGCACCATTCATTCCTGTTAGTTTTACCTGTATCCTTTCCAACGAGGAATCTACAAACCGGGCTGTACCCGTTCCTGTCATTTCCTCGCCCAATACGTGCCAGGGTTCAATAGCCATCCGGATCTCCATCTCAATTCCTTGCAATTGAATGGTGCCGTAATGGGGAAAACGGAATTCTAAAAAAGGACTAAACCAGGCTGCCTGGAAAGCATACCCTGCATTATTCAGGTCTGTGACAATATCTTTAATATCTTCATTCACGAAATGAGGCAGCATAAATTTATCCTGCAATTCGGTTCCCCACCTTACCAGTTTATGGTTGTACGGTTTTTTCCAAAACATGGATACCAATGATCTTATTAGTAACATTTGAACAAGACTCATCTGTTTGTGAGGAGGCATATCGAAAGCCCTGAACTCCAGGATCCCAAGCCTTCCTGAAGAATTGTCGGGTGAATATAATTTGTCAATACATAATTCTGCGCGATGCGTATTGCCGGTTATATCAGTTAACAAATGCCTGAAGATCCTGTCTACGGTCCAGAATGGAATGAACCCTTTTTCAGGCACCTGGCTAAAGGCTATTTCCATTTCATATAACTTTTCATCTCGCCCTTCATCCACACGCGGAGCCTGGCTGGTGGGCCCAATGAAGGCACTGGAAAATAAATAAGAAAGTCCGGGGTGGTGCTGCCAGTATGCAATGATGCTACGCAGTAAATCCGGCCTGCGAAGTAATGGGCTGTCTGAAGGACTTTCCCCGCCAATGGTTATATGATTTCCGCCACCAGTGCCTGTATGTCTCCCGTCGAGCATAAATTTTTCTGTAGCAAGCCTGCATAAAAAAGCCTGGTCATAAAGAGTATTAATATTATGGGTGAGCTCTTTCCAATTTTTGGATGGCTGAATATTTACTTCAATTACACCTGGATCGGGCGAAACAACCAGTCGCTGAAGGCGGTAGTCCCGGGGTGGTTCGTATCCTTCAATGCGAACGGGCATTTGCACTTTTTCTGCAGTGGCTTCTATAGATGCTACCAGGTCAAGATAGTTTTCCAGGTAATCGATAGGAGGAAGAAAGAGATAAATTACTCCATCTCTCACTTCTACACACAAACCGGTTTTAATAACACCCGGTTCGGCTTTTTCAAGAGGTTTTGCAGGGGCTTCGGCAAATGATTCCGCCTGACCGTTTTGATTATTTTTTCCCGCTATCGTTTGAGAGGGATATTTTTCAAGATCATCGGCATGTTCCGATACCTGCCCGTAACGAATCCGGATAGCCTCATGAAAATTTACCATATCTGGCAGTTCATCAAATAAGCTGCGTTCTACTTTTTGCGGTTCCTTATCTTCGGGTATTGCTGGCAGTGAGTCTAACGGTAGCCTTAGCCCAATCGGCGAATTGCCTGGGATCAGGAACAGGTGTCCTTTCTTCATTATCCATTTGCTGCTTTGCCAACGGTTGGTATCGTAGTTCCATCTTAAGGGCAGCACGTAACCTGCAGGTTTATCCAGTCCGCCTTCCAGTAATTGAGCGATGGTGCGACGATCCAGCGAGTCTTTCAGGTTGGTTTTTAGAATATCATAATTTACAGGCAGTGTTCCTTCGGCCCATAGCATATAAAAAATGTCTTCATAAGCAGTGCTAATATTATCCACGCTAACGGCCAGGTGCCTGGCAAGTTCTTTTACAAACTTTTCACCGTCTTCGTGTGTATATTTTTTTTCGATTCTTTCATGTGCAATAAGATGTGCATTTTTCCATACCGGGTAACCATCTTTTCTCCAAAACAAACCATATTGCCAGCGCGGTAATGGTTCACCCGGGTACCATTTTCCCTGTCCATAGTGTAGCATTCCTTTAGGACCGAACTGCTCGCGCAACCTGAAAATCAGGTCATGGGCCAGCAGGCGTTTGTCTTTGCCATCTGCATCTGTGTTCCACTGTTCCGACTCCATGTCATCAATGGAAACAAAGGTAGGTTCTCCACCCATGGTCATTCGAACATCACCATTTTTCAGATCCTCATCTACTTTATAACCCAGGGCCTGAATAGAGAGCCACTGCTCATCGGTATAAGGTTTTGTTACGCGTGGATCTTCATGAATACGGGTAACTGTGTTGGAAAATGTAAAAGTAGTTTCTGTTTTATCAGTAGCGCCTACTACGGGAGCTGCGCTCGCATAGTGAGGGGTACAAGCCAGGGGAATGTGCCCTTCACCGGCAAACAGGCCAGAAGTAGGGTCGAGCCCGATCCATCCTGCACCGGGTACATAAACTTCTGTCCAGGCATGCAGGTCGGTAAAATCATTCTCGGGTCCTGATGGTCCGTCCAGCGATTTAATATCGGCGGTTAATTGCACCAGGTAGCCTGAAACAAAGCGAGCGGCTAACCCCAAATGTCTTAATATTTGCACCAGCAACCATCCGGTATCTCGGCACGATCCTAAGGCAAGTTCAAGCGTTTTTTCGCAGGTCTGTACGCCAGCTTCCATGCGGATGCTGTAAGCGATATCGCGGTTAAGCTTTTGATTAATGTATACCAGGAAATCATTAATTGTTTTTTCACTTTTGTCAACGCCGGAAAGATAATTCTGCAACAGGGGCCCGTCTTCTTTTATTTGAAGGTAAGGAGATAATTCTTCCAGTAGTTGATCACTATATTTAAAGGGAAATTTCTCCGCGTATTCTTCTACAAAAAAGTCAAATGGGTTGATCACCACCATATTGGCGATTAGTTCTACTTCAACACTTAACATCCTGGTTTTTTCAGGGAATACCACTCTTGCCTGGTAATTACCAAAAGGATCCTGTTGCCAGTTGATAAAATGTTCTTTGGGGGTAATTTTAAACGAGTAAGCCTCAATAGGAATACGCGAATGAACGGCAGGCCTTAAGCGGAATATATGTGGATATAAAGAAACGAGCCTGTCGTATTCGTAAACAGTTTTGTGATTGATTGCAACGCGAATTGCCATAAGGTTATATTATTGAGGTGAATATAAGCAATGCATTAATCAATGGCAAAACCAAAAACCAGATACTGGTAAGTTCAAAATTATATAATAATAGAGGAAAATAAAAATAGGAGATAGGTGGAAGTTATTAGGTGTTTTTGCCACGAAGGCGCTAAGGCACGAATGAACACGAGGGATTTGGTTTACATTGAAAGGTGACTGAGGCACGAATGAGTGTTGGGCTAGTTAATCAATTGAATAC
Organism: Chitinophagaceae bacterium; assembly: GCA_039921525.1. Classification (GTDB taxonomy): domain Bacteria; phylum Bacteroidota; class Bacteroidia; order Chitinophagales; family Chitinophagaceae; genus JADCRZ01. The sequence continues at coordinate 8,292 of JBDSBP010000173.1, forward strand.
ATTCTTCTTTTTGTGCCTTCGTGTCTTGTGCCTTCGTGGCTATCCCGCCCAGCCTGCACGATCCAGGCTACGGTATTGGATGGCTTCCGCGAGATGTTCCGCCTTTATATCATCACTTGCAGCAAGGTCGGCAATGGTGCGGCTCACCTTTAATATTCTGTCATAAGCTCTTGCTGAGAGGTTCAATCTTTCCATAGCAGTTTTCAGGAGGTTTTGTCCGGCCTGGTTTATAATGCATATTTCTTTCAGCAATTTGCTGCTCATTTGCGCATTAGAATATGTTCCGGGCTGATCGCCAAAACGGGTAGATTGTATATCCCTGGCTTTTATCACTCTTTCCCGAATGGAAGAAGAGTTTTCTTCCTTTTGAAAAGAAGTGAGCTGGCTGAAAGCAACTGGCGTTACTTCCACATGAAGATCAATTCTATCAAGAAGGGGACCTGATATTTTATGGAGGTATTTTTGAACAGTGCCAGGCGGGCAACTGCATTCTCTTTCCGGATGATTATAAAATCCGCAGGGGCAGGGATTCATAGAAGCAATAAGCATAAAACTGGCCGGAAAATCAAGAGCCACTTTTGCCCGGCTGATGGTAACCCTTCTTTCTTCCATCGGCTGTCGCATTACTTCCAAAACCGATCTTTTGAATTCGGGTAGTTCATCCAGGAATAAAACACCATTATGAGCCAGGGAAATTTCACCCGGTTGCGGAATACTGCCACCACCTACCAGCGCAACGTCAGAAATAGTATGGTGCGGTGATCGGAAAGGCCGTTTAGAGATCAACGTTGCATTCTCCGGTAGTTTACCAGCTACACTGTGAATTTTCGTGGTTTCCAGTGCCTCCTGCAGACTCAGTGGAGGAAGTATTGTAGGAAGACGCTTTGCAAGCATCGTTTTACCGGCACCCGGCGGGCCGATTAGTATGGCGTTATGTCCACCAGCTGCTGCGATTTCTAATGCCCTTTTGATATTTTCCTGGCCTTTTACATCATTAAAGTCAAATTCAAATTCGTATTGCCCGTTGAAAAATTCATCTCTTGTATTTACGGTAACAGGTTGCAAGGCGAATTCATCTCTGAAAAATTCAATTACTTCCCTGATATGGCGCACGCCATAAACATTTAACTGGTTTACCATGGCGGCTTCACGAGCGTTTTGCACGGGAACAATCAATCCTTTAAATCCTTCTTTCCTGGCCTGGATGGCAATAGGCAAGGCGCCTTTAATAGAGTGAACGGAGCCGTCGAGATTTAATTCGCCCATGATAACATACTCCATTAATTTCTCCGGATTTTCCAGCTGTTCACTTGCACCCAGGGTGCCCATAGCTATCGCCAGATCGAATGCGGAGCCACTCTTCTTAATATCTGCCGGGGCCAGGCTGATGACCAGTTTGGTCCTGGGCATATAGTAGCCACTGGATTTTATGGTACTTTCCACCCGTTGAATACTTTCCTTAACAGCACCATCCGGAAGACCTACAATAAAGGTTTTCGCGCCGTTCATTACATTTACTTCGACGGTGATAGTAATAGCTTCTACGCCATAAACTGCACTGCCAAAAGTTTTTACTAACATGACCTCAAAATAAGCAAGTTATTGTTTTGCAATTACCGTTAAAACGCCCTTTGTTAATTATTAATTGTTAATTCTACTTTGACATGTCATGAAGGTATTCTGTTGGTTCTGTCGCATGTCTGGGCAGCAAATATATTACACAGAGCTACACGGAGAAGGCACGGAGTTTCACAG
>JBDSBP010000174.1:0-5080 GCA_039921525.1 Chitinophagaceae bacterium
GTTCAACGTCTGTTGCATTTATAACTCAGCACGTATTAAATTTATTCACTTCTAAGTATCAAACTTTGAATACATGATGTTCGATTTAATGGCCTGTAACGAGTACGGCTTTATGCAGTTGGGGAAATAGTATTCCATTTGCCCATGACCGCTGCTAATTTATAAATAAAAGTTGATTGCTTATTCAAATGCCCGGTTTTAATCGTTTGCTGAGACAAGCGCCTGTAATTGCAAATCGCCGATTGTAGATCCTTCCGGCCCCAATTGCATAAAGCCGGCCGTTAAACGCCTTTGTCCAATTCAGGTTGTACGAATTCAACAGGAAAGCAAGCATGCTATTTTTGCCAGTGAATATTGCATCACATTTTAATTAATCTAAAATTAGTTATTATCCAATAGGTTGAAAAGCAGGGTTTGACAATATCATTTCTTTGCATTCATCTAAAGTAAGACCTTTGGCTACCAAATGCCATCTTCCTATGTGCCTGAAGTATGAGAAATCAAATTGATTTTTGCCTGTACGTTTTAATCTTACAAAGTATCCGTACGACCGAGACCATAAATGATTTTCCATTTGGTGTTGCTAGCTTTGCTGCCTAAAAGCAATTTATGCAATCAACCATTAGAAAAAGGACAAAGTATAGCCAGGATGATATGTATCGCCATGTAGAATCCTGGCAGCGTAGTGGCCAAACAGGAGTAGCCTACGCTCTTGAACATAATATTTGCAAATCAGTATTATACTACTGGCTAAAAAAACACAAGAATACAAAAGACACAAAGCCTAAAAAGAGCAATCAATTCATTCCTATCGACTTTCGCCCTTCAAATCCCGGATCATTTCAAGGTATGCCACCAGTAATTGAAGTATCACTTCCTGGTGGAGCTTTCATAAAATGCTACCAACCTGTAGAAGCTTCTTTCATCCAGTCATTAATTTATTAAAGCATGCTTGCATTAACTGATAGCCGCCGTTATTATTTATACAGCGGAGATACCAACATGAGGCGGAGCTTTGATTCCTTAAGCGGCATTGTGCGCGGTGAACTGCATCAGGATCCTTTATCTGGCGACATATTCATTTTTCTCAACCGTCGCCGCAACCAGGTCAAACTGTTGCTTTGGGAAAAAGATGGTTTTTCCATCTACTACAAACGCCTGGAAAAGGGCACCTATGAACTTCCCTTAATCGATCCCGGGAGTGCTTCTGTAAAGCTACAGTGCCATCAGTTGCTTCTTATCCTTGAGGGCATATGGCTGGGATCGGTAAGAAGGCGTAAACGCTTTGTCATGAAAGAGCCATCGGATAAATAAGTTTAAAATAAGTTTAAAAATAATTAGTGTAACGTGCATGTATATGCGCTATTAGTAGTATCTTTATATCCTTGACATCAGCATACGAAAATATAACCAGGGAGGAGCTTGTCTCAAAGCTGATCGAATCCGAAAAGCGCAATGCAGCGTTAAATACGCGCCTTGAGGAACTTACCTTCCAGGTAAAGGAGCTCCTAAGACTGGTTCATGGCGCCAAAAGCGAGCGCTTTGTTTCAAGCGAAGCCCTTGCTGCTACACAGTTACCCCTGGGTTTAATACTGGAAACAACTGTTGAACCTATTGTAGAAGTTCAGGTAGAGAAAAAGACGGTATATGTGCCTGTTACAGAAAAGCCCGCAAGCAAACATCATGGCAGAAACCCTTTGCCGCCCCATTTGAAGCGCGTCGAGATCGTCATTGAGCCAAAGGAAGATACCACCGGGCTGGTATGCATTGGCTATGAGGTTACAGAGGAATTAGAATATGAAAAAGGAAAGCTTTTTGTAAATCAATTCAAACGTGCAAAGTATGCCCTTCCTGTTGCCGACGAAAAAACCAGGATCCTTGTCGGTGAACTCCCCGTTCGGCCAATCGAAAGGGCCATTGCAGGACCTTCATTGCTGACCTATATTCTTATCTCCAAATTTTGCGATCACCTTCCCTGTTACAGGCAGATACAGATGTTCCAACGCATGGGGGTCACTCTATCACCTGCTACTATTAATGACTGGATCACTGCCTCCTGTGATTTACTGCAACCCCTTTATGACTTACTTAAAAGGGAAGTATTGAGCCAGCCTTATCTTCAGGTGGATGAAACGCCTATCAAAGTTTTAGATAAGGATAAGAAAGGTAGTACCCACAAAGGGTACCACTGGCTCTACCACGCGCCGTTAACCGGAATGGTGCTTTTTGATTATCAACCCGGCCGGGGACGGGAAGGCCCCGGACATTTGCTTAAAGATTTTAAGGGCCACCTTCAAACCGATGGTTATGGAGTCTATGAAGACTTTGATAACAAGGAAGGCATTACCCAAATTCAATGTATGGCGCACGCTCGGCGCATGTTTGAAAAAGCACTAGACAACCATCCCCAGCTGGCTTCCTATGCTCTTACCCAGATTCAACAGCTATATGCTAGCGAAAAAAAGGCAAAAGATCTATCGTTAAATTACGATGAACGGTATAACCTTCGACAAATGGAGGCATTGCCGGTGCTAACAGCCTTTAATGCGTGGCTAATAGCACACATACCCAGCGAGGAAAAAAAACCAGATGCTGTGCTGCCTTCCAGTACCATGGGAAAAGCAATCAACTATGCCCTGAACCGCTGGCATCAACTGATGATCTATGCTCATCATGGCGAACTTCACATAGATAATAATGCAGCAGAAAATGCCATTAGGCCAATTGCGCTCGGAAGGAAAAATTACTTATTCGCTGGCTCACATAAAGGAGCTGAAAGAGCTGCCATGGTTTATTCGCTATTAGCAACCTGCAAGAAACAAGGTATTGAGCCTTCCGCCTGGCTAGAAGACGTTTTTAAGCGAATAGCATCCCACCCCATCAACAAACTCAAAGAACTGCTGCCTAATAATTATAAAAATCAGCCACAGCAAAATTACCCGGCTTAATTTCTATTTCCAATATGGTGTTTGTCGAACGGATACGATTTATTGCTCAAATATATTCCAAATGATCAATATAGTTCCGTCCGCTGGAACAAAAGCCCATAAAAGATCCACAGCTGAATTGATAATTTCGTCCGCCCCAATTTTTTAAATGCAGATGTTAGCTGATGTAGCTCTGGAGATCGAGAATAATCGCAAGATTGTGTTTTATTTTGTCTTCAACCTCGTCAGGTAATGCCCCTAATTTTTTTTGCAAACGCTTAGTATCAATAGCTCTAATTTGATCAATAAGGATATCACAATCCTGTTTAAGTCTGGCCATTCCTGTTTTAAGATGTACCCTCAAGATGTCTGATTCGGGTTGAATATTGGTAGTAATCGGACATATTATGGTTAATGGGTGAACAGAATTCAACAAATCTGTCTGAATTATTACAACGGGTTTGACTTTAACCGTTTCAGTTCCTATTCGCGGATTCAAATCAGCAATCCATACCTCGAATTGTCTAATCTTCATCGGGAAAACTTTCAAATTCCACTAGGATCTTAATAGATTCGTCCCTTACCAATTTTGATTCCTTCTTAAGCTGATTACTAAGAATTCGCCTTTTTTGAATTGAGTTGTAGAAATCTACAGCATCGTTAATATAGCGATTTCGATTTTTTCTGACTTTAACTAGTATCTTCTCAGTGTCATTGAAAACCTTGTCATCCATCTTAAGGCTTAAATTTTTCATACTTAAAGATAAAGAAAAGTATATACAAAAAGTATATTTAGCGAAGGAAATGCCATATCAGCTAACGTTAAAGCATTTAGTTGGGGAATTTGAAATTCGTCCGCCAGGTTACAAATGTTCAATATTGATTTATTGTTCAAAAATATTCCCAATTATCAATATAGTTCCGTCCGCTGGAACAAAAGCCCATAAAAGATCCACAGCTGAACTGATTATTTCGTCCGCCGCAATTTTTTAAATGCAGTGTTAGCGGCTTTGCTCTTTGGTGTCGGGGAGTCCGATTGTTTCAAATGTCTTCTTTGCTTTTTCTACCTTCTCGGGAAAAAGCACAACCTTACTGTATTTGTTCAACGATTTGTCAATGCAACAACCGGAACCTTTTTATCGTTTAGGTCAAGAATGCTTTTCATAGTTCAAATTTAAGTTTTTTCGTTGAATAACGAATGCCTCATTGTCTTTTCCCTTTAGGAATCGTTCCCATTCACTTTGAGTTTGCCCAAATATTTCAAAGTCCGCCTGCACGATGTCAAAGTACTTATTTATTCCCATCTTGTAAAGACGGGTTCTGGCAGCGGTGCTGCCTGTCGCATAAATCCACGCATTTGGAAAGCGGTCACAAAAAGCATACACCGCCGCTACTACAGTGGCAAGCACTTTTTCGCTGTCGCCATTATCCGTTACTATTTTGTCGTCAATTTCGCCTGTCAAAAGATTCCTGTCACCAAAAGCGAGATTGAAAAGATTGTCCTGGTTAACAAGCGAAAACTAAATAATCTTTTCAATCTTACCTTTAACTCCTTCGCTTAGTAATTCAAAGGTTGTAAGCTGTTCATCTGACTTTAGTTCATACCGGTCAAGTTTCATGTAATGTTTATGGTGGCATGAAGATACCGTTTTCTGTCATGTTAAAGTTTAAGGAATGTTCCAAAGCATTGCCGCTAACGTAAAGCATTTGCGATGGCATGGCCATAGTCAATTGTCAGCCCGTAACAAATGCCTGATTGAAAAACTTCTGTTGAAGATAATAACAAATGCTCAATGGCGAATTGTCCGCCGAAACAAAAGCTGCTAAAGGATTTACGGCAGAATTTTATTCCGTCAGCCATGCTATTGCAAATGCTACTGTTGGCAGTAATTTTCGTTCGCTTATTTAACTTCGACTAAATAAACCCTTGCAGACTTGCTGCCATTGTTAATAACCATATGTGTTTCCGCTTCACTCCAAAATGCGGTTCCTGCTTTCATATCAAAATCCTGCGTTTTTCCGTCAGGCATTATCAGTCTTGCCATGGCATCTGTAAGAAAAATGGAAAGATGTGCAGGATGGGTATGCTTTCCTTTACCGCACACATCTTTCCCCGGTGTGCTGGAATACTCTGTAACCTTTACCTTATCATT
>JBDSBP010000175.1:0-2887 GCA_039921525.1 Chitinophagaceae bacterium
AAGTAAGATCAGCAATTTTTAAAGACGTATCCACCGCAAAGTATATATCCCTTACTTTTATATTTTTGATGCCCGCATTTTTTGTAAAAAATGGCAGTTTTTGTGAAAGATTTCCAAGTTCCATCACCCTTCCGCCGATACCCAACGGCAGTACCAGAGCCTTGTACCATTCATTGGGAAAATCATTCTTTACATCAAACAGGGCGAACAATCCTTCACGCTGACTTAGCTCATCAATCGTTTTGATATATTCTGTTACGGAATCATTTGCAATTTTCTTCAACTTATCACCACCATATTTGGAAGTGTAACCACAATGAAGGATAATATCAGAAATCTTGTCGTACCTGAGTTGCCTGAATTCAGGAAATTCAAGGCGCCAGTTGCTGATTAGCCCGGCACCTTCAAAAGGCATAAAACGTTCGTCTTTAAAATTCAGTTCGAATACTCCACTGTCATGCTGCCCGGAACTGGTTGCTATGGAACTGGTCGCTATGGAATTGATAGGAATACGTGCCGTCACAAAGCGATCGTCATCCTCAGCCATCTTTTGCCTGTAATCAGACTTACTGGTTGCTATAGGCCTCAAGCGATAGGTATGTTCCAATAAACTGAGTGTAGCATTCACACCTGTGTACGGCCCGGCGATACAGGGAATAGATATGGCAACGGTTTTAATTCTTCTCATGTAGTGACCCGGGAAATCCATGTCGAACATTATTTCGGGAATCTTAAATTCACAATGGCCGGTTTCCCTCAATTCAATGAGAGCAAGTGGATTTAACTCCTGCAAAGAAATGTGTTTTGTTATTTCAAAGTCGTGTCTCCGATTCTCATGGTAGGCCGCTTCCAGTTTTTTTAAGCCGAGAAAGAGTTTTTCGCCGGCCAGTAAACCATGATGAGACGCATCCCAATTACCGTTGTCCAGTGCAGGAAAAGAAGTCAATCCCGTTTCAAAACAAAATGCCCTGACCGCCTTGTTGGTACAATCACAAGCCAGATTGTATAGCTGGTGGTAATTGGTTTTCAACTGGCCTTTCATCCATTTGTACAACGCTTCGTTAGTGAACTTATTCTTTATAAAAGCTTCAACTTCGGCGGAGTGATTAATCATTTTTTGCTGATTGGTGATCTCCTGGTTAGCCAGCTTTATCCTGATTTGTTGGCCGGTGATCTGCTTATCTATCTGCATGCATTCATAACCGGCCTGGTTGGCTTGTAAAATCCTGTCCTGCAGTTGCCGGCGAAAACCTGCTTTCTTTTGTGCACGCGCAGATTCATAGGAATATTGGGATGATATCATCTGCAATACTTTTGAGGCTGCCGAAGCTGCATGTCCCAAGTGACTACCTCCGTGTTCAATATAACCCACGACAACGCTCGCCATCGTATCCGGTAAAGCATGTGCTATACCTGATAGAGCTTCAACTACACCGGAAATTTGCTGCCAAAAGATGGCAGAACTTGCTTTATCCATTTCTTCATGTTCATCAGCAATCAATTTCAACCCGCTTTCTACGAAAGTCATTACCACCGGATCTGCCAATTCCGAAAAGGCAGATCCTAATGCTGGAATTTTACTCAAGTCCTCACCCATGAGCTGCAAATAGTGTCGTAAACGATATTCAGTGGTAAGCCTGTTTTGCTGCAATCCTTCCAACGCACTATTGGCCTCGTCTACCTGCATTTTTTTTACCTCTATCAATAATTTGTGCATATCCGATTCATGTGCAGCCCGCATTACGGCAATTGCTTCAGCATCGCCTTTTTCAAAAACAGCAAGCAGTAAATTGCCGAGCGACTTCACCTCATTGCATAAATCAATTGCTTTTTGCTTTAAATATGTAAAACGGCAATTAGGTAATGAGGTGTTCAGGTCATTGACTATATTCTCCGGGCTCAATCCCCGATTTGCAGCGGCCACCAGCAAAGTGGGGTCAATGGGCGGATCCCATAAAGGCGGCATTCTAAATACACCATCAATGTTTTGGCAATGCCTTATTTTATATAGCCGGTCCGCAATGGTATCACGGTAACCTATTAATTTGGGGTTATTGGGAATACAGAAATAAAGTGAGGAAGCAAATCCAAAGATGTTGGCCGTTGCCACTTCATTACTGCCTCCCATATTTACCGCCGGTAGGGTGATCTGGTGACTGAAAGGCGCTACCAATTCCAGCTCTACCATGGCATTTCCAAAAGCATCCCATTTATTCAACAATGAATTATACGTTTCCGGTTTCATTCTCCCCTGTTTGGGAATCATTTCCAATGACGGCGCCATATGCGCTGCCAGCACATACAATTGCGTTGCATAGTTAAGGGTTTCTATAGTATCCTGTTTGAACAAATAATCGCCCCATGCCAGTAAATTGTCTATATATTTCATTACCACATTTTTCATATAGGCAGAAGGGCGGCCTCTTGCAATGACATGGGGTTGAAATGGTTTTTCGCGCCATTGGGTTATTTCTTTGTCGGGCGTGTTTGGTTGTAAAGAAGCAAAAAGGTTTTCCAGGGAGTTAGATGTATCGATCTCCTTAAAAGGAAAGAATTTCCAGGCTCGCTTTAGATCTGTGCCTGGAGCCGTTGGGTCAAAAATATAATGATACCATTTCATCGCTTCTTCAAAGTGCTGATTAGAGCTAAGCTCGTTCGCAATTTGAAAAGGAACATGAAAAAACAATTCCCAGTTATACAGCGAATAGGGACGTTTTAGTTCATCGTAGTCTTTCACACCATTGCTACCAAACGCATCGGCTTTATCTGCTATGGTTAGGTTGTATGCGAAAAAAGTTGCTAATTCTTCCAGGTTAATTCTACTAAGGAGATCATGTGCGTAGGGATGAAAAAAATTAGCAGCAGGTGGCACGCCACGGACCATTTC
>JBDSBP010000176.1:0-4235 GCA_039921525.1 Chitinophagaceae bacterium
ACAAAGGTTGAATCGGCAACTATTGAGAAATTATTTTTAAAAAATCAAAACAGTAATTAATGCTGTTTATAAAATTAGAATTATGAATATAAAAAGTAAATGGTTGGATCTCTTGCTTTTAATGTTAATATCAACTGTAGCATCGGCACAGCAAAATAAGAATGTCTTGATTTTTTTAGTAGATGATTTGGGCTTGGCTGACGTAAGTACTAATGGCAGTTCATTTTATGAAACTCCCAATATTGATAAACTGGCAAGAGAAGGAATTAAGTTTACCAATGCCTATGCTGCCTGTCCCGTTTGTTCTCCCACAAGAGCAAGTATTATGACGGGTAAATATCCCGCGGCTATGCAAACTACGGATTGGTTCGGAGCTGTTCAACCAAAGGAAGCTAAAGAAAGCAGTTATTGGAATATGAAAAAACTATTGCCTGCACCTTATCGCGAGTTTTTGCCGCTTGAAGAAACCACTATTGCTGAAGCGTTTAAATCGAATGGTTATACAACATTTATGGCGGGAAAGTGGCATCTTGGTGAAACGCCCGAGTATTGGCCGGAACATCAGGGCTTCGCCGTAAACAAAGGGGGTAATTCCAAGGGACATCCTGATAGTTATTTTTCTCCGTACAAAAACCCTCGTTTATCTGACGGCCCTCCTGGAGAATACCTTGGTGACAGGCTTGCTGAAGAAGCTATATCATTTATACAAGCCAATAAAAGCAAGCCCTTCTTTTTATATTTCCCTTTTTATGAAGTGCATACACCGCTACAGGCAAAAGATAGTTTGATAAGGAAATATACAGAAAAGAGAAAAAAGCTTGGATTGAAGGACGATATTGAAATGAATGGCGATTTGAAAATCCGTCACAACCAAAGTTTGCCGGTATATGCTGCGATGGTGGAAACTATGGATAACATTGTTGGAAATATTTTGAAAAAACTAAAAGATGAAGGACTTGAAGAGAATACAATTGTTGTTTTTTTTTCCGACAATGGAGGACTGTCAACTAAAGAAGGTTCTCCAACATCCAATGCGCCGCTAAGAGCGGGTAAGGGCTGGCTGTACGAAGGTGGAATAAGAGAACCGTTGATCATTAAAAGTAAAGGGCAGGTAAAAGCAGGGACGCTAAATAATACGCCGGTCATAAGTAATGATTTGTACCCAACATTATTACAAATGTGCGGACTTCCGCTTATGCCACAACAACACAAGGATGGGATCAGTATCACACCACTTTTTAAGAATAAAAAAATTGAAAGAGAAGCTTTATACTGGCATTATCCGCATTATGGTAATCAGGGCGGTTTTCCCGGATCTGCCATGAGGATGGGTAAATGGAAATTGATTCAAAATTTTGAATCAGATGCTATAGAACTATATGATCTAAATAAAGACATAAGTGAAAAAAGTAACCTGGCTGGTAAACAGAAAGCCGTTGTTGCTAAAATGATGGACATGCTGAACAACTGGAGAAAAGAAAATAATGCTGTTATGCCAACACTAAATGTTAAAACAGTTGTGCCAATTGACAGCAACTACCTGGCACCGGTATTAAAATTTCTTCGTGACAGGTGGCCGGATAACCGCATGGTAAATATTGTTTTTCATGGACATAGTGTGGTGGCGGGATATTTCAATACGCCAAATGTGAACACATTAGCCGCTTATCCCAATCTTGTTTTTCAGCAGGTGAGTAAAACTTACACAGTCTCTCCGATCAATGTAATAAAAACAGCCATCGGCGGCGAAAATGCAGAGCAGGCTGCGGCAAGATTTGAAAATGATGTATTGAATTACAAACCGGATGTATTATTTATTGACTATGCGCTGAACGATAGAAAGATGGGGCTGGAAAGGGCTAAGGCGGCATGGATGTCAATGATTGAAAGAGCTTTGGCTAAAAATATTAAAGTAGTATTATTAACGCCCACTCCCGATTTAAACGAAAACATTCTGGATAACAATACACTGTTACAACAACATGCTACACAAATTATTGAGTTAGGCAAGCAGTTTCATTTGCCCGTGATTGATAGCTATGGTTTGTTTAAAGAATTGGCATTGCAGGGCAAAGATTTAAAATTGTACTTGGCCAAAATAAATCATCCAAATGAATTGGGACATAAGGTAGTGGCAACAGAAATTCTTAAGCTATTTGGCATACTAAACAACAAATAAGAAACATGATAAGCAGATTACAATGTCTGATAGGGTGGCAATTGGTTGCTCTTACTTCCTGGGGGCAAATAAATAAGGGCACTACTAAACCCAATATTTTATGGGTTACTATTGAAGATACTTCTCCAGCGTTTGTTGGTGCATACGGTAATACTGATGCCCGTACTCCAACAATAGATATGTTGGCAAAAAATGGTGTTATGTTTTTAAACGCATTCTCCAACAATACAGTATGTTCTCCCAGCCGGGCCACTATTATTTCCGGCGTAAAAACTACAGAGCTTGGAACGGGCCATCATCGGAGCACAATTAATTTTCCAGCAGAAATCAAAGGGTTTCCCAGCTATTTAAGAACCCAGGGGTATTACACAACTAATAATTTTAAAACTGACTATAATGTTGCCAACTCAAACGCATTTATAAAAGAGGCATGGGATGAAAGTTCAGCAAACGCTACCTGGAGAAATCGTAAACCAGGACAGCCTTTTTTTGCTGTATTTAATTACGCAGAATCCCATCAGTCCCGAACAATGTCGTGGTCTTATCAACAATACAAAAAGGAGATATATGATATTCTTCCTCCTTCAGATAGAATTGGAGATAATGATTTTAAAGTACCACCAATTTATCATGACTCACCAGAGATGAGAAAGCAGTTGGCAAGAGTTTATAATTCTTTAAAGGTTACTGATAATGTTATTGAAAAATTATTAAAACAATTAGATAACGATGGTTTGCGGGACAGTACCATTATTTTCTTTTATGCCGACCATGGGGAGGGAATGCCAAGGGGAAAAACGAATGGCATCGATTATGGTCATAGGGTTCCATTTGTAATTTGGTTTCCAGCTATGTACAGCCATCTTTCGCCATGGGGCAAAGCAGGTGTTGTGTCAGATGAATTGATATCTTTTGAAGATTTGGCACCCACCATTTTAAGTATTGCAGGAGCAACCATACCCAGCTATATGAAAGGAAGAATATTAATGGTTGACCAACGTAGTCCTGAGGTAAAAGAACTTTACCTGGAGAATGACCGTGCAGATAATGGGCCGGATTTAACGCGTTCTGTTTCTGATGGAAGATATATTTATTCAAGAAGCTTTATGCCTTTTATGCCTGAATTACGTTATATACGATACTTCGAAATAAGCGTACAACAGCAGATGCGAAAAGATAATGCCGGTAATATTTTAAATAAACAACAGCAGTCTTTCTTTTTACCTCGCCAGCCGGAGTATTTATTTGATGTTGAAACAGACCCCTGGGAACTGAATAATCTCGCCACAAATAAAAATTACAGAAATAAGTTAAATGAGTTCAGGGAAAAACTGAATAAAAATATTATAACCGAAAGGGATATTTTACTACTTCCAGAATATGAAACTGAGCTTATCCAGCGATCAACAACTTTGTACAAGTTCAGACAAAATGCGAAAAACTTCCCTATTGGAGACATTTACCATGCTGTTTCACTTTCTGGTTTCAGGGATAAAGAAACCTGTCGGAAACAAATTTCATTGTTAACCAATTCAAATAAAATTATCCGCTATTGGGCAATTGTTGGTATCCGCTCACAGCCTGATAAATTATTGAAAAAATACAAGATGAAATTACTTGCAGCTTTGAATGATACTTATCCACCAGTTGCAGTTACAGCCGCCGTAATACTTTATGAGCTTGAAGCAAACAAAACGGCAAAAGAGATATTGAAACAGGCCTGTCTTGATGATAATATGGAAATTGCCTTGATGGCTATTAACTACTTATTGTATGTTAAGAATGACAAGCCTTTTGAAAACACTATTAATACAGTTAAGAAAAAAAAGAACATAAATTATCCGGTAAAAGCTGCCTGTAATGATTATTTGGGTAAAAACGGATTGATAGATAATAATGTTGCTTCCGAAGACCAATTACAAGTGAACAAATTACCCAAACTTAGCCTCTATTTTATACACTACACTTTAGCGCCTTTAAAATATTTCTTTGGTTATTAGACAGTGTCACCACCTTGGTAAACATTTGTTTGGTTTTAGAATGTTTCAGGTTAACC